>NZ_JBSKBP010000009.1:0-230773 GCF_053714275.1 Mesorhizobium sp. Arg314
ACTTCCTTCATGAATAGCCGCCGACGAGGGGGCGCATTCGGAACGCACTCCGGCGGAAATTCCCGCAGCGAGTGAGGTGTCGCGCGTACCACGGCCGACAGCAAGAATGTGGCCGGACGACAATCGATTCCGAAAACAGATGACGTCCGGAAGGCTATTCTAGGCATCTAAGTACTATTCGCCGACCGTAGCCCGCGACTTTTTCAACGATATCGGCGCTTAGCGGCCTCTCCGAGTCCCTGAAGATGATTGCGGCTTTGAGGGACAATGTCGAGGCCGGCTTCACGCACCTTGAGGCACCGGCTGCCGCAAAGTCGCCGTCCGAGTTCGTCGAACTGCAGACCGATTTCGTGCGCACGCAGATCGAAAAGTCTGCCGAGCCAGAGGCATCCAGGCCGCGGTAGTAAGAGTTAGCGAGGACATGTCCAAGCCGATCAAGGATGCCTTCGAGAAGGCTTTGAAGGGACGCAAGGCTGCTTAATGCCAAAGGCACCCCGAGACCGAAGCGCTAACGGCGAGCGCTATGACTATTCACCGTTACTCGTTCCAAAAATTGGGCCAAGAGTAAAAGTCATGTGCTGCATGAGAAGGTGCTTCTGATCGCAATCGAAGTCGCCGCTAGAGAGCAAGCACGCGCTGTTGTCGACCAGGGCGTTGACCAGTCCCAGCAAGCATTTTCCAAAGTGAATTCGGACGCCGAAACGTTAGTCAAATGTCAACTTTCATGTAGCCCCGTGCTCCACTCGATTGGAAACATCGGCAGATCAGGCAGCCGTCGTCGTATTTCGCCCTCGGCGACGTGCTGGGCGCGCCGTTTCGTCAACAGGCTTGCGTGGCGCCTCAAACAGCGAGCTCAGTTTGTCCGCGATGGGAGTGCCGATGCCGGTGCACGCGTCGGGGCCGACGCGGGCGCGGAAAAAGCCGTTGTCGCCGCTGGTGATGTCGTTGAAGCAGGTATGGTTCAGCCACAGTTGCGGCGTCACAAGTCCGAGTTTGCGCCCGAAGGCGGCAAACAGCCCGGCATAGAGCGGCGCGACGGCGCTGGTGCCGCCAATCACTTCCTGCCGGCCGTGCACGAAGACGCTGTAGCCCGTATAGGGATCGGCATTGGCGGAGACATCGGGCACCATGCGACCTGGGCCGTGCGGAGCTCCCGCCTGCCATAGCGGCATGGGGCTGAACAGACTGGAGAAGCCGCCGCCCGTTCCCGAGCCGTTAGGGTTGCCGGGATCGTCGTTCCACACGGTTTCTTCCTCGTTGGCGCCGTGCGGCTTCATCGTGCCGCCGCAGCCAACGACGAACGGGCTGGAGGACGGCAGGTCAACATTGGCAGGATCGGCCCCGCCGTCCGAGGAATCGTTATCGCCCGAGGCGGCGAAGACGATCATCCCGGCCTTGGTGGCGGCCTCCGCGGCCCTGTTCAGCTTGCCGGGATAATCGATGCCTGCCATTGCAGCCGCCGCCTTCCAATTGGCTTCGTCGGCCCCCCACGAGAGAGTGCAGACGTCGCAACCGTCGGCCGCGGCGGCGGTGATCGCAGTCGCCATCGCACCCCAGTCGCTGGCGTCAGCCCAGTAGACGCGGATGCTTGCCGCATCGCCGGTGGCGACGGAATAGGCTGCGGCGGCGACTTCGATGTCGAGCGCGACTTCGCGGTCTGGGTCGGCAGCCGGGTCGCCGGAGTGCTTGTTCGGATGGTTGCTGCCGGCTCCGACCGGCACATCGACGATGGTCGGTACCGGCAGGCCCGCCGAGCGGAAGTAAGCGTCGATATCCTTCTGCACCCACCCGCCGCTGAACTCGATGATCGCGATGACGCCACCGCCCACGAGGCCGCTCGGCCAGGCATAGGCCCGGCACAGTTCCGGCACATTCCACGGCTCCGCGCCGGCGGCGGCCGGACGGAAGGCAACATCACCGATGCCGGGCAGCTTGAAATAGGGCCGGATGATGTTGGGCACCGCGCGCGACAGCGCCGACATTGCGTGCAGGCGGGCGCGGCGCATGCCGACAGCCCGATCGTACATGGCCGCTAGATCAGCTTTCATGGCCGTTCGCGAGGCGCCGTCGAGGTAGATCATGTGTCCCGAGGAGTAGTTCCTGATCGCGAGATTGCCGCGGACCTGGGTGTCCTTCAGCGGCATGGCGTCCAGCGTCAGCCTGGTCTGGAAGAAGGGCGTCACCGAATCGTAGTAGCCGTTGGCCGAAAGCACCAGCAAGTCGGGATTGGCGGCCATTGTGGCCGCGAGATCGCCGGCCATATAGAGCGTCGGATTGCCCCGGCGATCGGGCTTCTGCACCGCGCCCGTCGGATCGGTGTGACTGAAGTCCCAAAACTGGAAGGTCTGGTCGTTGAGGTCGATGAAGTTAGAGGTGGCCGTGAATTTGAGGTCGTTGTTGAGATAGGTATTCCACATAGTGGTGTAGACGCCGCCCACGGCCGCCATGGTGGGGTCGTTCATGCCGCCGTCGGGCGAGACGATGGCCGATATGCCCGTATCGATGCCGGTCACGCGCCCGTCATAGGCGCCCAGCGCCAGGCCTCGGTCCTGCAGAAGCTCGACCAGGAAGGCGGAATGGCCGAGACGGTCGGCAGCCTCCACGTTCAGCCGCCAGCCGCCGAGTTCGCCGGCGGAAAGGCCGAGATAGCGGCTCAGCGTCTCCACCGCTGTAGGATCTGCCTTCGGGAAAGCCTTTAGCGCCGCGGCGTAAGGCCCCTGCGCGAACTGAGTGACGGTCTCCATGTATGAAGCGAGGTCGGCTGGCAGCGGCTCGATGCCGGTCTTCTTGTGAAACCACGCATCTGCGGCAAAGGTCGGCATAAGGCCGACCGCGTTGGAGAAATTGGCGGGATAGTCGAGCACGCTGGACTGCAGCGTGATGCCGTTGAGGTCGAGACCGTCCTCGTGCAGCAGCCAGGCCAGCACGCAACTGCGGGCCGTGCCGTAGGATTCGCCGAGCAGGAAGCGCGGCGAGTTCCAACGGTTGAAAGCGCTGAGGTATCGCTTGATGAATTGCTTGATCGAGACGGCGTCCTGATCGACTCCCCAGAAGTCGCGGTTCTTGAAGGGTGCGATCGCCGCGGAATAGCCGGTGCCGACAGGGTTGATGTAGACCAGGTCACTGCGGTCAAACAGGCTGTCGGGATTGTCCTCCATGGTGTAGGGCGGAGGGGGCGTGAAGCCCGGCATGCTGGTTTTGATGCGCCTGGGCGCAAACGAGCCGAGCAGCAGGAAGACCGACGACGAGCCAGGTCCGCCATTGTAGAAGAAGGTCACCGGGCGGGTGGTTGCGTCCATGCCGTCCGCTGTAAAGGCGACATAGAAGACCTTGGCGGCGGGTTTCGAACTCGACGGATCGACCGCGACGAGATGACCGGCCGTGGCGGTGTAGGGAATGGAAATCACGTTCACCGCGACCACGTGGTGTGTGATCGCGGCGTTCTCGATCGCGTCAGACACAGCGTCGTCCGGCCCGGATCCATAAGCGGTGATGTCGAGGAACGGCTGGTCAGGTACAGGCGTGCCAGAGCCGAGGCCGTTGTTGATCGTCTTCGCCATCGCCGGCCTCCAAGACCTCGAGTTCACGCCAACCGATACTCCTCGGTTGCCCTCCGCCCCGGCGAATGTCTTTCTTTTCAAATTTGCTAAATTCTTATTTTATACTTCCGAAATATATAGAAATTCATACAATACCATACGCCCGTTTGGCAGAGCCTACAAGTCGTGAGCATCGGCGCTATTAGCCGGGTGGGCCGCTATCTTGCCAGGGCACATCTATGCCAAATCGAGCTATCAAATGACGCGACACCGCACGGTTGCGGTTGCCCTGATCCACAAACGCCGAAACACTCTTACGCAACGCATCTGAAATGACATACGGTCGTGGATCGTTAGCTCGCGGCCGACGCGGAATCCGTCACGTTGAGCGGGAGCGCGGCCGAAAGGGCGTCTGCTTCGGCGAGTTGCGCGGCCAAGGTTGCGTTGTGGTCGCGAAGGATGCGCAGATCGTGAAGCTGTCATCGGACCTCCCCACGGCGCAGCAGTATCTGGACGCCGCCAACGCTGAAAACGAACGCTCCGTTGCGGCGGCCTTCGCCACGTTGGTGGCAGTCGTGATGTGCTTGGTGAGTTCCGACTAGTGACTATGCGGCTAAGCTGCCGTTCAGAATGTCGAGAACTTTGAGGAGCGTGCCATCAGGAGGCACACCTGCCAAGGTCAATAACTTCCAAACTATCCAAACACCGAATCTAGTGTGCCACTTTGTCCATAAGCACCCGCAATTCGGGTTGCGGCGCAACCAAGAAAGTTCGAAAAGCTTCCAGGAACCCCAGGCGAACTATATGCACTCTGGCGGGCTTTGTCTCAGCCAGGGCCATCTCCGCGTGCGAGAGGACCCAGGCTTATGCCGGCTTCAGGTCATCTCTTGGGGCCAAGCGGTTGGGATGCCTAAGATGCGTCGGCGTGATGCCGGTGTGCTGGCGGAACACCCGGCTGAAATGCCCCGCATTTTCAAAGCCGCAGCGATAGGCGATGTCGCCAACTGCCAAGTCGCTGCCTTCCAGCAGCGACTTGGCGTAGTGCACGCGCAGCGCCAGATAGGCGGCCATCGGGCTGGTACCCAGCTCGGTGGCGAAGAGACGCTCGAGCTGGCGGCGCGAGCAATTCAGCCGGCTGGTAATCTCGGTGACCGGGACCTTCTCCTGCAGATTGCTTTCCATCAGAAGCAGAGCCCGCTTCACCGCGCGGCTCGCGGCCTCGGGAAACAGGTCGCCGACCGGCTGCACGTCCCTGATGTTGCGGATGCGGTCCAGCACCAGGATCTTGGCGGCTTTCTCCGCCGCCTTCTGGCCGATGAATTGCGACACGAAATAGCCGGCAAGGTCCGCAGCGCCGGTGCCGCCGGCGCAGGTCGCGCGGCCACGGTCGACGGAAAACAGACTGTCCGCATGCGCGTTCACGTCGGGGAACTGGGCGCGAAAATCCTTGATGTGGAACCAGCTGACAGCGGCGCTGTAGCCGTCCAGCAAGCCGTAGCGCGCGAGCACGAAGCTTCCCGTGCAAAGCGCGGTCACGGGCACCCCCTTCTCGGCGGCCCGCAGAAGGAACGCTTCCTTTTCCGAACTCAAGGCACGGTTGGTGTCGAGCAGGCCGCCGACCACGACTACGTTGTCGAAATCCTCCGGATTGCCAATCTCCTTGGTCGGCAGCAGTTCTACGCCACAGCTCGCCCTGATCGGCAGGCCGCGTTCGCCGACGATCTGCCAGTCGAACTCCACCCTGCGGCTGCGGTCGCCCTCATCGCCTGCAAGGCGCAAGGTGTCGATGAACAGCGAAAGCGGCGACAACGTGAAATCGCGAACCAGGAGAAACGCAAACTTCTTAGCCATTTTTCTTCAGAGCTCTCAGCGGCAGTGCGCCTGCTGGGTAGGGCGGTCCGTTATGCCGCCGCGGATACCTCGACAAAATCAATCCGCTTCACAAACTCGATCGTGAGGTCGAATGGTGTGCAACACAGCAATATGATCGATGGGAGAGGCGGCGACCCTCTCCCATGATTCCCTCCGCGCCTATAAACGCCGGCAGATTTGCAGAGCTACTGTCTGAACAAGCCCGGATAGAGGTCAAGTGCGCATCAAGCCAGTGAGCCCGCCACGCCACTAAGTTTAGCATCCGAGACGTCGTCAGGAATGACCTTCGGGGCAGCGCAAATCAGCAATCCGGACACGAAGCACGGCACGGCTCCGAAATAGAGCGCGGCAAGCTGCCATGTCGACCCAGCGTTTAGAAGGTAGGTTGCACCCAGTCCTGCCAGAATTGCGCCGATCGGCCCCATTGCGGCAACGAGCGCGCCACCGGTGGCCCTGATGGTCGTCGGGAAGCTCTCGCCGATGAAAAACAGCAGCGCCGCGTAAGGACCGATAAGGAAGAACAGACCAAGGCTGTAGAGCGCCATGACCGGACCGAGACTATGCGGCGCATACAGCATGCCGGTGAATAATATGCCGGCTATGGTCCAACCCAAAGCGATCGCATTGCGTCGGCCGATGCGGTCGCCGAGAAAGCCGAAGGCGAGATAGCCTAGATAGCCGACAAGATTGGATAGGATCAGGACGATCAACGAGTTCTCGAACGAGACATGATGAACGTCGGTGATCACGGTCGTCCCAAGCACGCTGAATACCTGGATGGCAAACCAATTGAGCAGGAACGCGGCTCCAAGAACCAGCGTCGTCCGCCGCGTCGAGCCTCGCAGCGTCGCGCGCAGCCCGTGTTGATCCCGATCTTGACCTGCGGGTTGGCTGCGTTTCAGCTGGTGTGCCAGGAACTGCGGGGTTTCCTTCAGCCTGCGTGCGAAGAACACGATCACGAGAGAAGGAAGCGCCGCAAAAATGAAGCAACCTTGCCAGCCGATAAATGGCAGCAGGATTGCCGTCAGCGCGGCGGCTAGAAGCGCGCCGATCGGCCAACCTCCCTGTACGAGGCTATAGAGGAAGCCTCGGCGTCGAACCACGCTGGGAGGTGCTGACGCATAAAGTTCACTGAGATAGGTAGCGTTCACCGTCTGCTCGGCATACCCAAAGCCGCCGAGCGAGCGGATCAGCACTAGCACCAAGCTGCCAAAGCCGCCGCCGATCGCAGTAAGCGCCGAGCAGACAGCGGCCCCTGAGACGGTCAGGATTATCCCGTTTCGGCGCCCCATACGATCCACCGCCGGTCCAACTAGCAAGGCAATCACCGCCGTGCCGACGGCGATCCACGTCGCGAGTTCTGCCTGAAAGGCAGTGCTCCAGCCCTCGTGCCTGCCAATCTCCGGGAGCAGCGTCCCGAATAGGATGAAGTCGTAAACCGCGAAAACCCAGGCGAAAAGGGTTACCCAGGTCGCGTAGCGTACGTCCTTCGCGCTCATACCAGCGCTGTTTGCGGTATTCTCGAACATGCTCTCCTCCCATTGTTGTCGTGGACCAGGGCGTGTTTCAGAACGCCCAAGAGTAAATTCGCGGGTGCTATGAGGCTGTTGCGAGCGCTGCCCGTAGCGCGGCGGTCACCTCGACATCGACCGTTTCCTGCTCGACATCGACCGCGACGCCGTAGACATCGCGCGCATGCTCCGCCGAATAGAAGCCGTCGAGCACGTCCTCGAGCACCTTCTGGGCAGGCCGCTTGAGCGGCGAGCCGTAACCGCCCCCATTGGGGCTGAAATAGGCCATGGTGTCGTTGGCCTTTACGGCGAGTCCGGAAAATTTGGAATGCATCTCGCGGGCCTCGCCTGGCGTCGACGCATTGTAGATCAGGCATTTGCCGACCGCGCCGTCGGTGCCGCCAAAGATGCCCCATGGCGCATCCTTGTGACGTTCCGATTCATGGGTGATGAAGCCATCGGTCCGCACGCGTTGCGCCTTGACCACGCCGAGCCCTCCCCTGAACTCCCCGGCGCCGGGAGGCACGTCGTCGCGCAATTCGTAGCGATCGCAGATCATCGGAATATGCATCGCCAAGTCCTCGAGCGGATTGTTGCGCGTGTTGGCCATCAGGTTATCGATGCTGTCGGGGCCGTCCGAGCGCGGGCGACCGCCATAGGCTCCCTCGTTCACTTCGAGAAACACCCAGTAGTCGCCGCTCGGCCGCACGCCCGAATAGGCAGCGAACGAGATCGACGCCGAGCTACCTGCGATCACTGTATCCGGCATCACGGGCGCCAGCGCGCGGATGATCAGATCGATCATGCGATTGCACTGGGTGAAGCGCGCCTCCGCGGATGCCGGCGGCTTCGGGTTGAAGATAGAGCCCAGCGGCGCGATCACGTTGATCGGCCTGAACGAACCTTCGTTGGAGGGCACGCGCACGTCGGATGTGTAGGCATCTAATAGAAGCTTGCGGAAAGCCGCATAGGCGGCAACCTTGGTCGAACCCTCGAAAGGCACATTGTAGGCGGTCGGCGTCTGGTCGGCCGAGCCGGTGAGATCGACGTCGAGCTCGTCGCCCCTGACGCGGACGGTGACCTTGACCTTCAAGCGCTGATCGCGATTGCGCCCGTCGTCGTCGAGCCAGCCCTCGGCCGTATATTCGCCGTCGGGAATGTCGCGGATGCGCTGGCGCATCATGCGTTCGGCATAGTCCATCAGCTGGCTGGCCGCCTGGAAGACCGTGTCTTCGCCGAACTTCTCGATCAGCTCGACGAAGCGCTTCGCGCCTAGTCTTGCCGAAGCGACCTGGGCCTCGATGTCGCTCACCAGTTGCTGGGCCGCGCGGCTGTTGTTGCGGATGAAGTTCCACATGGCATTGTTGGGCTGGCCCTTGCGGTAAAGCTTGGTGCCTGCAAACAGCATGCCCTCGGCAAAGACATCCGGTACGTCGATGATGAGGCCGGGCGTCGCCGCTCCGATATCCACATGGTGGGCGGTATTGGCGGCAAAACCGATCAGTCGACCATGCCAGAACACGGGCACCACGATCGCGAGGTCAGGCGTGTGGCTGGAGCCGTGGTAGGGATGATTATGGACGACCACGTCGCCTTCGTACCACTCGCCATCCTCTAGCGTTGTCTGGATGCCGCGCAGGTAGCCAGGGATCGAGCCGATATGCATCGGGGTCGATTCCGACTCGCACAGCGTGTTGAACTCGACGTCGAACAGACCGGCGCCGAGATCCTCGGATTCACGGATGATCGAGGAAAAGGACATGCGGTAGAGCACATGCGCCATTTCTTCGGCGATGGTCTCGAACGACCCGCGGATGACCTGCAGCGTGATGGGATCGATTTCGGCCGGCGTCCCCTTGAGCGCCACGGCCTGGGCCATGCTGATCATGATTTCCTCCCTTTTTCTCAAGCCACGCCGGCGCGATGGACACGCGTGTTACCGTATTCGAGCGTTTCGGCGACGTAGCCGGGCGGCACTAGAGTCGTTGAATCGTGCTGGACGAGGATGGCCGGTCCGCTCACCTTGTCGCCCGCGTAAAGCTTCGTGCGATCGTAGCGGGGCGTCTCCAGCATCCGGCCGTCGTCGAAGGTCGTCGCCCGGACGAACATCAGCGCCCGGTCGATGCTCGAACCGTCTGTGGGTCTCACCTTCGGGATCGCGATGCGTTTCACGGCGGCGCGGCCGATGGCGCGCAAGGTGATCAGTTCCACCTCCTGCTCGCGATAGCTGTAGCCGTAGTCGAGCTGATGCTGGTCGTGGAAGCTGGTGATGATCACGGCCTTGTTGGCTTGCGTGACTGATGCTTCCGGCATCTTTGCGCGCAGTTCGAAGCCCTGGCCGTGATAGCGGCATTCCGCCGCGATCTCGACTTTCTGTTGGTCCCGCGCGATGCCGTCCGCGTCCAAGTCCGCCACGACCCGCTCGCGCAACGCCGCGGCGGCGCGGTTGATGCGCTCGAGCTGCGCATCGCTGGCCGCGTTGAGCTCGACGATGACCGCCTCGGTCTGCTCGTATTGCAAGTCGGTCTTCAACAGGCCAACGGCTGCCGTTATGCCGGGCGCCACCGGAACGATCACGTCTCGCGCAGAGATCGCCTCCGCCAGCGCGACACCGTGCAGCGGCCCGGCTCCGCCAAACGGCAGGATCGAGAACTGGCGCGGGTCAATGCCGCGCGCAACCGAATTGGAGCGGATGGCGAGGGCCATGTTGTTGTTGATGATTTTGATGATCCCAAGCGCCGCGTCCGTCACCGACAGGCCGAGCGGTTTGGCGATCTTTTGCTCGATCGCTGCCCTTGAAAGCGCAGGGTCGAGTTTCAGGTCGCCGCCCAGCACCAGGTCAGGATCAAGCCGGCCAAGCACGATCTGGGCATCGGTAACCGTAGGCTCCGTGCCGCCGCGGCCATAGCAGGCTGGGCCTGGCTCTGATCCCGCCGAACGCGGACCCACGTTGAAGGCGCCCGCCTCGTCGATATAGGCGACCGAGCCGCCGCCGGCGCCGATGGTGACGAGATCGATCATCGGAGTGAGCACGGGATGGCCGGACACGTAGGTGTCGCGCGGATTCATGATCTTGACCCGTCCGTCCGGAATGGTGCTGATGTCGGCCGAGGTGCCGCCGATATCGACGGTGATGATGTTTCTCACCCCCGCCATCTCGCCTTCCGAAGCGCCGCCGATGACCCCGCCGGCCGGACCGGACATCAGTATGCGCACCGGGCGCGTCGCGCAGGCCTCGACCGTGGAGACGCCGCCGTTCGACTGCATGATGCGCAGCTTGGACGACACGCCAGCCTCGCGCAGCTTCGATTCCAGATCGCGCAGATAGAACGCGGTTTTCGGGCCCACATACGAGTTCATCGCCGCGGTCGAGAAGCGCTCGTATTCCCTCATGACGTTGGCGACCTCGCTCGACAGCGTCACATAAGCATCCGGCATCTCCTCGAGCACGATGTCCCTGGCGCGACGCTCGTGGGCATCGTTCAGGAACGAGAACATGAAGCCGATCACGACCGAGTTGATGCCGCGCTTCTTGAAGAGCCTGGTCGCCTCGCGCACCTCGTTCTCGTCAAGCGCCGTCTCGACATCGCCGCGCGGTGGGAGGATGCGCTCTGAGATAGCGATGCGGTTGCGACGCTTCACCAGTGGCTGGGTTTGCCATGGCACGATGAAGTGAAGTGAGAAATTGTACGGCCGCTTGTGCCGCCCGATGTGCAGGATGTCGCGAAAGCCGCGCGTCGTCAGCATTCCGGTTTCAGAGCCGTTGTGCTCGATCGTGATGTTGGTCGCTGTGGTCGTCCCATGGACGATGACATCCACCTCGGACGGCTCGATCCCGGCCAGGCCGCAAATGGCCTTGACGCCTTCGACCACACCGATGGACTGGTTTTTCAAGGTCGTCGGAACCTTGTGGTAGAACACCCCCCCGGCGCATTCGAGCACCAGATCCGTATTTGTTCCGCCGACGTCAACGCCGATGCGTGCCATGTTCACTCCTCCCGAGAGACGAAGGCGCGTCCCTTACAGACGCGCCAGCCAAGTCATTCCGCTGCAATGCGGGCGGTGTTGACAGTGTTGAGATACTCGACGCACTCATCCACGCTGTGCACGTCGGCGAACTTCGCGTCGATGTCATAAAGGTTCCACGCAACGGCGCCCGGAACGCGATCACCGACGCACTCACGCACCGCGATGGTGCGGAAGCCGTCGGCCAGGCCATCACAGATCGTGGTACGGACACAGGCCGTCGCAGTGACGCCGGTCACCAGGATAGTGTCGACGCCGGCGGCCCGGAGCAGGCCGGCCAAGCCGGTGCCATGGAAAGAGCTCGCCCGCTTCTTGAGCAGCGTGTATTCGCCTTCGATCGGTGCGATGCGGGAGTCGATCGCCCACAGTTCCTTGTCTTTCAGGTTCACGACGTCGATCGGGATCTTGCAGTGCCACAGACCCATGTCGGTGAAACCGGCATCGCGATCGGTAATCTCGTAAGCCGTCGTGACGTGAATGACAGGGTGGCCGTTGGCGCGGCAGGCCTTGAGCAACCTCTGCATGCCAGGGATGATTTCGTTGTCCATCGCATCCTGGTCGCAAGTGAACGGATTGCCTGGCCGGGTCCAGGCATTGGCCAGATCAACGCTAACCAGCGCCGGGCGGCTCCCGAAACCGACACGGCGCTGAAAGCCGCGTTCCTGGTAGATTTTTGTCGATGCCGCGAACGCCTGCTCAAGCATTCGGTCGAGTTCCTTATTGTCCACGTCGCTCATGACGGTTCCTCTATCTGTGCCGGCAATGCGGCGTCGTTGCTCTCCGATGACCATCGGACATTTCCGTCCATCGGTTATCCGCCAAAAGATTGCCGTGTCTCGATCTTGAGCTGAAATGGTCTTTGGCCAATTATTCATGCGTCAAACGCATCAATTGATCGGGAGCCGGTAATGGACACCGAAGCGGGACTGGAGCTTACCCATTCCTTTCTCGTCGTGGCGGAGGAACTGAGCTTCCGCCGCAGCGCCGAGCGGTTGAACGTTGACCAGTCAGCGCTCAGCCGACGCATCCAGAAGCTCGAATATCTACTTGGCTTCGCCCTCTTTGAGCGCACGACGCGCGAGGTGGCGCTGACCCCTGCCGGACGCTCCTTCTACGAGCAAAATGTCCGGCTCATGCAGACCTATTCGAATTCGGTGAAGGCGGCCCGCCTGGTTGCGGAGGGCAAGACCGGCAGCCTGCGTGTGGCCTACATGGCCTTTGCCGCCACCGAACTTATGCCGTTCGCCGTATCGCGGTACCGACGGCTTTATCCGCACATCGACGTCAGCCTCCGCTATATCCGCACTCAGGGCCAGAAAGTGGCGCTGGCGCATGACGAAGTCGATATCGGCTACATGATCGGTCCGTTCGATCACAGTGATTTCCACTCGCTGCTCCTGTCGGAGGACCCACTTTATGTGGTGACGCCAAGAAATCACCGCCTCACACGGCTTCATGAGGTGCGCCCTGCCGACCTTGCCGAAGAAGATCTTATTCTTGGGGACATGATCGAATGGGAGGCATATCGTTGGCGGCTCGACGATATGTTTTCCGCGGAAGGTGTCCCGCTCAACATCAAGTTGGAGGCTTCCAATACGCTTGCGTTGCTTGGTCTTGTCGCCGCAGGGCTCGGCATCACTATCTATCCCGAGAGCCTAATCAACTTTCTCGGACGCAACGTCGAGGTCCGGCCGATCCTGCATCCGGGCTTTCGCATCCAGACGGTGCTCGTATGGAAGCGTACCAATCGCGCCAAGGCGGTTCTGAACTTCGTCGAGGTCGCCAAGCACCTGCCGGCGCGCGGATGATTGCCATCAGTGTCCCCAGTATCGCCACTGAGACTGCAAAAAAGATCAAAGAGCTTGCCGGCTGCGGTTTTGCGAAATTCCAGGCTGCAGGTAGGCTATGTGGGTTGCCCGCGATGACGATGAGAGAAGTGCGGCCTTTAGAAACATAGAAACGCAATACGCAAAAACCGCCCCGGTTAGACCGGGACGGTTATTGATTTATGATAAAATTGGTTGCGGGGACCCGCCACACCTGACTAGGATTGCGGCTAACGGCAGTTTTCGGCAAGCTCGCTTCCCGCCGAAGCGTTGATGCTGGGCGCGGAGCGAAGTGTATCATTTTAATACAATCCTCAATTTGTAGACTCCTGCGATGCATCGGCAGCTAGTGTCTCCGTCCAGGCTAAGGGAGGGAAACGCCCGCGGACCGGGAGGAAAGCGATGTCTGTCCAAAAAGAAGACTATCGAACGAACAGAGCCGACTATGCGATCGCCTCGATGCAAGGCCGATCGGCCGCTGATGACGATTGCCATGAGACACTGGAAAGCAAGAAATCTCTGTGGCTAAGAGATCGGCGAATCGCCAGATTGGCTGCAAATCCGTGTGAAAGCTTGCCACCAAGAGCCAGACCGCGCGGGAATTAACGACGCTGGTGTTTCGTCGGCCGGTGCCGTGTCTCGCCCCTGAGTCCCCACCGGTTAGGCCCTGCGTGTGTTGGCCTAGCCCGCCAACCTGCCGGGCCGCTCTACTCATCGCGCCAGATCACTCGCTTTTCCCATCGGATTTCCACCAGTCTCCGAAAACGGATCGTGTGGGCCTGCTCGCCGGTCGCGTGGAATAGCTGCGCGCTCATCCATTCGCGGCTGCCGCACTTCTGGCAGCGAGCCTTATCCCGCACCTCGTCGATCGTGACGTTGCCGATGACCTCCCGCAACTCGAGCGGCTTGTAGTAGCGCGTGACGTTGCAGCGCGCAGCGGATGCCCGCCACCTGCCCGGCGTCGTGGGCATGCGTCAGGGTCCAGGCGACGCCTCTCCGCCACTTCTCGGGTTGCTCAGGCATCCCTTGAAATGAGGAACATATTCCTGCGTGGTCAAGAGGCGGCTTGACTCTTTGTTCCCATTTCGTTCACTGTTAGCCCGACAGCCACAGGAAGGGCCGTTGAATGTCGACCCACGTCCTTCCAGAGCAGAAAAAGCCGAAGCTTATTGTTGTCGTCGCCTTTGACCGCGGCGACGATGGAGAGCTATTTCCGATGTACGGCCCAACTGATCAGCAGAGCGAAGAGCGGGCGATCCGGACGGCGAAAGCACTAGCTGGCAAGCACGTTGGCGTCATCGCTTGGAGTCGGGATGCCGATCCTGCGCTCGGGGACTACGGCCCGCCTAACACCCTGTTTGTGAGCGGCGACGTGCCTGACATGGAATGAGCGATGAAATCAGACTGCCCAAGCCGGAATACGCCACGCCGCCTGGTGTGCAGCATCATGTTTGCGAGCATGACGGCTGCAGCAAAGATGCCGGTTGGGGCTTCGCCAAGCCGAAGCAGGCGCCGCACTGGTTCTGCTTTGGGCACCGCGGCGAAGGTGAGCAATTCCTCTAGGAGCGAAGCAGATGTCCCGTCATCAGTTTGTGCATGAACTGGAAAGGGCCGCCGACCACATCGCTGAAGCTGAGCGCGCCGACCTACAGGTGCTGCTCCGACGGGCGGCGCTGGTGCTCCGGAACGTCGGTGGGATCAGCCTTGACGCGCGTACCGACGACGCCCTGACCAGCTTGGCGGCCGAGATGGGCGCGGCAAAGCCGGATCTGGTAGAAACGATCGTGGGGGAATGGCTTGTGGCAAACGCTTACCTGCCGGTGCCCCGCCAGTTGGACGAGGATAGCGAGACGGAGGGGGCGGCGTGATCCCGACAGATTTTCTTCGCTACGAAAAAGTGCTTGCTTCGGCGGATTTCCAAAAAATAGGGCAACTCACGCTGCGCTGGTCCCTGATCGAGCACACGATAGGCAACTGCCTGCGCGTACTCCTGCGCCTCACCCCGGAAGAAGCTGTCCCAATTGTCTTCAAGCTCAGCGCTGCAGATCGTCGGGAGCGCATCAAAGAACTGATCAAGCTCAATACCGTCACACCTGAAGCCGCCTTTTTGTTCAAAGAATTGGACGTCGTCATGCGGGCTATACAGCCGGTAAGAAACAATCTGGTTCACTCTATCCTGCTTTGGACCGAAGGCGGCAAGAACCACTTTTTTCACCCGAGGTCCAAGGACAAGACTCTCTCCAAGGAGGAAGTCTTTGCGACGGAAGACCTGACCACTTATGCCCTTCTTGCTGCCGTGAATCTGAGGTACGCGCTCGGGCCGAAGGCGCATGACCCTGACGAAGTTCCGCCGCCACTGCCCGAACGGCCTAAGGTGCCGGAGTTTCTTTGCCAATCGCTCCACTGGCCAGAAAAGCCGGCGGCGCTTGTGGCTACTGCGAACGTCCTCTTCCCTAAAGTCCTTGAGAGACGCGTGACGAAGCTTTTCCTCGCCCTTTAGGAACTTCACGAGACCGACCAACCCTGGTTTCAGCCATTCGGCCTTTTCCTTCGCCAAGCCCGTCGGTGGCAGCGCGCCGGCATGCTCCGTCGCTAACAATGGGCACTGCGGCGAGGTGGCGCGTCGCGCTCAGTCGGGAAGCTGCGCTTTTGCCAGACCCTCTCTGATCCTCTCTCCGTCGGCTTGGTTTTGAAACGGCAACCGAGCCAAGTGCTCTTCGAAGGAATATCTCGGGTTTATGTCTCTCAGATCGTGCCAGACGCGCCGCGCTTCGCCGGACTCGCCGAGGTGGCCAAGTGCGGAAGCAAGGAAGGCGCGCGACAGGTCGGTCTTCGGCGTAAGACGGATCCGCTCGCGCAAGGCAGTCGCAGCGGCATCGTATTGACCGGCCACCAAATAGGCTGAACCGAGGAAGTGCAGGTATTGATGTGTGAAGGCCGGGTCCAGGCGCATGGCACGATCAATGTATGGGATCGCCGACAGTGGATTCCCCAAATAGACCTCGATCATGCCACTCGTGCCGTAAGCAAGGGCGTAGTTCGGGTTAAGCGCCAAGGCTTTCTCCGCCGCAGCTTTCGCCGCCACAAGGTCGCGTTGCCACAGCGTGATGATAGCGGCGACGCAATGCACATACGGCTCGTTGGGACCCTTTTCGATCGCCTGCGCGGCGAAGTGAGCGGCTAGACCAAGTGCGTCGGGTGTGTCGGCCCAATGGTTCTGGAAATCCTGGCAATAGGCGTAGGCGAGACCTGCGTAGGGCTCTGCATAGGCAGGGTCGAGCTCGATCGCGCGCTTGAAGGCCGCAATCGTTCGCTCAAAGACGTCGCGATTCTTAGTTGATCCAAGCGTAAGCTCGCGCCCGCGCAAGAAACTGTCATGCGCTTCGACGTTGCTTATACGGCTATCCGCTAGAAGCGCCTTTTCAGCCGGCCGGAGCGTGACCCTGAGGGCATCGACGATCTGGAGAGTCACCTCGTCCTGAACTGCGAAAATGTCGGTGAGGTCGCGATCGTAGCGTTCGGCCCACATATGGCCGCCGGTTGTGGTGTCGACGAGCTGGGCGGTGATGCGGACGCGATTGCCGGCGCGACGGATCGAGCCTTCGAGCACTGATGCGACACCGAGTTCACGCCCAACCGTCCGGACGTCGGGACTTTTGTTCTTGTAAGCAAAGCTCGAATTGCGCGCTACCACCATAAGCCCGGCAATCTTCGAAAGGTCGGTAATGATGTCTTCGGTTATGCCGTCCGAGAAATACTCCTGTTCAGGGTCGCGGCTCATGTTTGTGAAAGGCAGGACGGCAATCGAAGGCTTTTCCGGGAGATCTGTCGGCGCGGCCGGGCTGGCGGCGGCAGGTTGGACGGGCGTAGCCTGAGCCGCGATGGCGCCACCCTTGGCCGAAACGCCGACCTCCAACGAATAGACCCGCATCGGTTCAGCGATGTTCTTGAGTTGGGTTTGGCCGAGATCGCTGACCAAGAGGTCGAGCCTCGACCTGACCTGCCGATAGGCATCCTCCGAAAGGCAGATGGTGCCGGGGGCAGCAACGCCCTCCAGGCGCGCCGCAATGTTGACGCCGTCGCCCATGAGGTCGCCGTCGCTCTCCTCAACGACGTCGCCGATGTGGATGCCGATGCGGAACTCGATACGACGGTCAGAAGGTACGCCCGCATTGCGCTCGACCATTGCGTTCTGCACCTCGATGGCGCAGCGTACTGCATCGACCACGCTGCGAAACTCAACGAGGGCTCCGTCCCCGGTGCGCTTTACCACTCGACCATGATGCACGGCGATCGTGGGATCGATCAGATCGCTGCGCAGTGCCCGCAGCCGAGCCAGGATGCGATCCTCGTCCGCACCTGCGAGCCGGCTGTATCCGACAACGTCGGCTGCCAGGATTGCAGCAAGCTTTCGGGACTCGCTCATGCCGTCCTCCCCATCCAGCCCGCCACTATAGCCGACTAGAGCCGCTCCGTCTCAGCACAGGGCGGTCAAGCTGAAGGAAGATAGCCCCAGCCATTGGTCGGTGTCCGCAAGCGGGTCGAGACGCGACCTTCGCGGCATCGTTGGCAAAGAGTCCGGAAGTGGCGCAATCACGACCTCCAGCCTGATGGCCGGCAAGGTCTGCTTTCAGGAAGCTGCGAAGCCGACCTCTACGCCGACATTTGAGGCGCATAGCTGCCCTTCCCGGCCTCGAAGCTTGTCCAGATTTTCAAGTTGACATTCATCGCGCAGCGCTGAGCGCGAGCGACCGGTAACGGTCGGCAATAAAAACAATCACTTACCTTTAAGGGCGCGCTACATCGCGCTTTTCATGCCGCGCATAAGGGTCGACCCTCCAAATGGGTTAGCAGTCAATCCGATTTCTATCCGGCGATATCCGCAGGTTCTACTCCCGCGCACGGTGGCTTCTATTCCTCGGCCACATGCTCACTCATGTCTGTGTAACTGCGTTATCCGCGGATTGGGAACGTGCTCGAGCCTTCTCATTCGGCCCGATTCCGGAAATCTGGAAGAGTCTGATGGATTACAGGAAATTTCTGACAGCTGAAGAGGTGGCGGAGCGATATCGCGGCAGTATCTCGCTTGGAACGCTTCGAAATTGGCGCGCCAAGAGGATTGGACCGGCCTACGTCAAGCTTGGCAAAGCGGTGTTGTATCCGGTTGACGAACTTGAGGCGTGGGATCAAAAGAATACGGTGGTCTGCCGTGCGTCAACACGATTGGCCGTAGACGCCGATGAGTGAGCGTGATTGGCGACGGAAGAGCCTGCCGCACCGCCCCCAAGCGCCCACCCCCGCATCGTTGATGCGAACAATATTATTTATATTTTTCAATAAGATAGAACATAGGTGAAGGAAGTTTCACAACCACCCTTCCGGCGACCCGACGCCGTCACGCGCCGACATCGAGATGACCAGGCAGATCATCGATACGGCCAAGCCTCTCGGCATCGCCGTGCACGATCACATCATCATCGGCCGCAAGGGCAATGCCTCGATGAAGGGCCTGCTGCTGATTTGAGGCGTTTGTCCGACGTCCGAAATTGCAGGCGGACAACATCTTCTCCCCATCGGATAGTCGGCTCTGGAATTTCAACCGGAAATCGAGCATGATGCGGGCTGGTATTTCCTTGGCCTGCTTCGCGCGCCTGTGAAATACCGGAGGACGGGACATGGCGATTGCGCTTGTGCTCGTTTTGATCGTCGTGGGCTCGGTGTTGTTCCACCTCCTGAGCCCATGGTGGTGGACGCCGATTGCGTCGAACTGGGACTATATCGACAACACCATCATCATCAGCTTCTGGATCACCGGCGTCGTATTCTCCGCCGTCGTCCTTTTCATGGCCTATTGCGTGTTCCGCTTCCGCCATCGCGAAGGCAACCGCGCCGCCTATGAACCGGAGAACAGGCGCCTCGAATGGTGGCTGACTGTCGTTACCGCCGTCGGGGTCACGGCCCTTTTGGTTCCAGGCCTGTTTGTCTGGAGCCGCTTCGTCAATGTTCCAAGCGAGGCGACCGATATCGAGGTTATTGGGCAGCAATGGCAGTGGAGCTTCCGCCTGCCCGGCAAGGATGGCAAGCTCGGCACGTCCGACACCCGTAACGTATCGGCTGAAAACCCACTCGGCATTGTATCCAGCGACCCCAATGGCCAGGACGATGTCGTTGTCGAGGCGGCGGACCTGCACTTGCCGGTCGGTAAGCCGGTCAAGGTGCTGCTGCGCTCGATCGATGTTTTGCACGATTTCTACATTCCGGAATTCCGCGCCAAGATGGACATGATCCCAGGCTCGGTCACCTATTTCTGGTTCACCCCGATCAGGACCGGAACCTTCCAGGTTCTCTGCGCCGAGCTGTGCGGCCAGGGGCACCCGCTGATGCATGGCGTGGTGGTGGTCGACACCGAGCAGGATTATCTGGCCTGGCTCGGCCAGCAGCAGACTTTCGCGCAGTTGTCGGCGCCCAAGCAAACAGGCTCGGCGAATCCACTGTCAGCAAAGACGATGGCGTCCGGTTTGGACGTCGCGGCAAAATTCGAACCGGTCGAGGCCCGCTGAACACGGCCCGGAGGCGCTCCCATGGTCGACGTCACACCCGCAGATGCTGTCCCGCCCGCCGAAGTCGGGGAGATGGAACTCTACCATCCGCACAGCTGGTGGACGAAATATGTCTTCTCTCAGGACGCCAAGGTCATAGCGGTCCAGTATTCGATAACGGCAACTGCGATCGGCCTGGTGGCGCTGGTGCTGTCCTGGCTGATGCGGTTGCAGCTCGGTTTCCCTGGCACGTTCGATTTCATCACCCCGCAGGCCTATTACCAGTTCATCACCATGCACGGCATGATCATGGTGATCTACCTGCTCACCGCGCTCTTCCTCGGCGGTTTCGGCAACTACCTCATCCCGCTGATGGTCGGCGCCCGTGACATGGTCTTTCCCTATGTCAACATGCTGAGCTACTGGGTCTATCTGCTGGCTGTTCTGGTCTTGGTCTCGGGCTTTTTTGCGCCGGGCGGGCCGACCGGCGCCGGCTGGACGCTCTATCCGCCGCAGGCCATCATGTCGGGAACGCCAGGCGGCCAGGACTGGGGCATCATCCTGATGCTCTCTTCGCTGATCCTGTTCATCATCGGCTTCACCATGGGCGGCCTGAATTATGTCGTGACCGTGCTGCAGGGGCGCACGCGCGGCATGACCTTGATGCGCCTGCCGCTCACCGTCTGGGGTATCTTCACCGCCACCGTCATGGCGTTGCTTGCCTTCCCGGCGCTGTTCGTCGCTTGCGTGATGATGCTGCTCGACCGTGTGCTCGGCACCTCATTCTTCATGCCGGCAATCGTCGAGATGGGCGAGCAGTCGCTGCACAATGGCGGCAGCCCTATCCTTTTCCAGCATCTGTTCTGGTTCTTCGGCCACCCAGAGGTCTACATCGTGGCCCTGCCGGCCTTTGGCATCGTGTCCGACCTGATCAGCACGCATGCGCGCAAGAACATCTTCGGCTACCGCATGATGGTCTGGGCCATCATAGCCATCGGCGCCCTGAGCTTCGTGGTCTGGGCGCACCACATGTATGTCAGCGGCATGCATCCCTATTTCGGCTTCTTCTTCGCCACCACCACCTTGATCATCGCCATCCCGACCGCGATCAAGGTCTATAACTGGGTGCTGACGCTGTGGCGCGGCGACATCCACCTCACCATACCGATGCTCTTCGCGCTGGCCTTCATCGTCACCTTCGTCAATGGCGGCCTGACCGGGCTGTTCCTCGGCAATGTCGTCGTCGACGTGCCGCTGTCCGACACGATGTTCGTCGTCGCCCATTTCCACATGGTCATGGGCGTCGCTCCGATCCTGGTGATCTTCGGCGCGATCTACCATTGGTACCCGAAAGTCACCGGTCGAATGCTCAACGAGACGCTCGGCCGTTTCCATTTCTGGGTCACCTTCCTCGGCGCCTACCTGATCTTCTTCCCCATGCACTATCTCGGCCTGATGGGCATTCCGCGGCGTTACGCCGAACTGACCGACATGAATGTGATGACTGAATCGGCCCACCATCTGAACTCGTTCATCAGCATCATGGCCTTCGCCGTCGGCTTCGCCCAGATGGTGTTCCTGTTCAACCTGATCTGGAGCATCCGCCATGGCCGCGAGGCCGGCGGCAACCCGTGGCGGGCGACGACCCTCGAGTGGCAGACGCCTCAGACGCCGCCAGCGCATGGCAATTTCGGCAAGGAGCTGCCTATCGTCTACCGCTGGGCCTACGACTACAGCGTGCCTGGGGCCAAGGAAGACTTCATCCCGCAGAACGTGCCGGGCTCCTTCGCCCCCTCAAGGGAGCCGGCATGAGCGTCATCCTGGTCTTCTTGACTGTGATCGCCGGCTTTGCCGGCTGGTGGCTTTCGCATCAGCGACTGACGTCCAAGCCGTGGCTGGAGCAAGGCCTGGCCGGGGATTTCGTCGGCCTCGACCGGTCGGTCCTGCCCACCGCCAAGATCGGCCTCGGGGTCTTCCTCGCCGTCGTCGGCTGCCTGTTCTCGCTGTTCACCAGCGCCTATTTCATGCGCATGGGCCTGTCGGACTGGCAACCGCTGCCGCTGCCGCGCCTGCTGTGGCTGAACACCGGCGTGCTGCTACTGAGCAGCGTCGCGCTGCAATGTGCCGTAGTCGCCGCGCGCAGAGGCCAGACGGACATGGTCAGGCTTGGCCTTGCGACGGCCGGGCTGACCACCCTCGCCTTCCTCGCCGGCCAGTTGATGGCGTGGAGGGAACTGACCGAAGACGGCTACCTGCTGGCGTCCAACCCGGCCAACAGCTTCTTCTATCTGATCACCGGAATGCACGGCCTGCACATACTGGGCGGTCTGGTAGGCCTTGGCAGGACAAGCATCGGCGCCTGGAGCGGAACGCGACCGGAGCGGCTGCGGCTCAGCGTCGAGCTCTGCGCCATGTATTGGCACTTCCTGCTTTTCATCTGGCTCGGCATCTTCGCCGTTCTGGCCGGCTGGGCGGCGACGTTCGTCGACATTTGCCAACGGCTGCTGACCTAGGAGACCGGCGATGGCTGAAACGACACTGACGCATTCCAGCCCGATGGCGCGTCCCAACGGTTGGCGCGGGATCGCGGCCGACTGGGCCTCGGATCAGCGCGCGTTCAAGAACGTGTCCTGGGGCAAGGCCATGATGTGGATCTTCCTGCTCAGCGACACCTTCATCTTCGGCTGCTTCCTGCTTTCCTACATGACGGCGCGCATCTCCACGCGCGTGCCGTGGCCGAACCCGAGCGAGGTCTTCGCCTTGCGCATCGGCGGTTCGGAAATCCCGCTTATCCTGATCGCCATCATGACCTTCGTGCTGATCTCGAGCAGCGGAACCATGGCCATGGCGGTCAATTTCGGTTACCGCCGCGACCGCCGCAAAACCGCGATCCTGATGCTTTTGACCGCCGCGCTCGGCGCTACCTTCGTCGGCATGCAGGCCTTCGAATGGACCAAACTCATCACCGAAGGGGTGCGGCCCTGGGGCAACCCCTGGGGCGCGGCGCAGTTCGGCTCGTGCTTCTTCATGATCACAGGCTTCCACGGCACCCACGTGACGATTGGCGTGATCTTCCTGATCATCGTGGCGCGCAAGGTCTGGCGAGGCGACTTCGACACAGGGCGGCCCGGCTTCTTCACCAGCCGCCGGGGCCGTTACGAGAATGTCGAGATCATGGGCCTTTACTGGCACTTCGTCGACCTGGTCTGGGTGTTCATCTTCGCCTTCTTCTATCTTTGGTGAGAGGCAGGCTTTGTTGAGAGGAAGATATGGCTGAAGCAACCGCAAACGGTCTCGGGCAGCAGGCATTGCACCCTACCCATGCGCATGAAGCCTCGGCGGCAGTGGTCGTCGCCGAGGCTCATCAAGAACACCCGATCAAGCTCTATCTGGTGGTCTGGGCGTGGCTGTTCATTCTCAGCACCTGCTCCTATCTGGTCGACTATTTCGGCCTCCACGGCTACCTCAGATGGTCGCTGATCCTGATCTTCATGGTGCTCAAGGCAGGCCTGATCGTCGCCGTTTTCATGCACATGGCCTGGGAGCGGCTGGCGATGATGTACGCGATAATCCTGCCGCCGGTACTGGTGCTGGTTTTCGTGACGATGATGGTCTTCGAGGCCGACTACACGCTGCTGACCCGTATCGCGTTTTTCGGCCCTGGCCCCTGACACTCGGCCGGGAACCCCAGGGTGCCCGGCGCTTTGGAACAGGCCGCCGATTTATCTGGTTTGACGTATGCGTCGTGAACTCAAGCAAAGGACGCGGACAATGACGATAGCAAACCGACTGAAAGATTTTATCGACGGCAAAGGAATTCCGTACGACACCGTCGCGCATCATCGAACTGCCACCAGCAGGCAGGCCGCCATTGCCGCGCACGTGCCCGGCAGCGTCATGGCGAAGTCCGTGGTCGTCCACCACGAGCTCGGTTACGCGCTGGCCGTGGTCCCAAGCACCCACAGGATCGAGCTCGGCAGGCTGCAGGACGTCATGGACAGGCGCCTCGGGCTCGCGTCCGAGGAGGAGGTGGTATCGCTCTTCGACGATTGCGACATCGGCGCTGTACCGCCGATCGGCGCGGCTTATGATGTGCCGGTCATTCTGGACGAAAGCCTGCGCGATGCCGCCGATATCTATTTCGAGGGCGGCGACCATAAGACGCTTGTGCATGTCAGCGGCAAGGATTTCCGCAACCTGACCACGGGCGCGCGTCAGGCGAGGTTCAGCCACCCGGCCCGGTGAGAGCAGCACCGGCATTCTTGCCGGTGCTCTCACGACAGGTTCGCTCAGTTCGCCGGTCTGGGGGCTGCCGGCGATCCCACCACCTTGCGATAGACGTGCCAGGTGGCATGGCCGAGGATCGGCAGCACCACCGCCAGTCCCGCGAACACCGGCAGCGAGCCTATGATCAGCCCTACGGCGACGATAAGTCCCCAGACGGCCATTACAACCGGATTGGTCAGGACCACGCGCACCGAAGTATGGATGGCTTCGTAGGCGCCCACGTCGCGATCAAGCAGCAGCGGGAAAGCGACCACGGTCGTGCATAACACCACCACGGCGAATACGAACCCTACGGCGTGACCCAGCACGATCAACGTCCAGCCATGTCCGGTGGCGAATATCTCCGTGATGAAGCTGGACAGTGACGCCGGTGGCTCGGGGCCAAAGAGTTGCTCGTAGAAAATCTTGGCGGTCAAAAGCCACGCGATGAAGATCGCAAACAACATGATTCCAACCGCTGCGATGGCCGGCAGTGCCGGGGAGTTCCTGACTTCGAACGCGTGGCGCCAGGATGCATCGAGACCGGCTTCCCGTCTGCGGCTGATCTCGTAGAGCCCGATCGCCGCGAATGGACCGATCAATGCAAAGCCGGAGACGAGCGGAAACAACAACGGCAGCGCATTGGCGCCCGAGGTCCACGCCGCAAGCACCACCCCGACAACTGGGTAGATCAGGCACAGAAACACGATGTGGGACGGTTTGACCATGAAATCGTCCACGCCGCGCCTAAGCGCGTCGAAAAGGTCGGACACACCGATTCTTCGGACTTTCGTGTGCTCCAGCGTTTCGCTGGCCCCTGCAATCACGTGAAAATTTGCCATGACCATCCCTCCAGACCAAGTCCGGCAAGGTCGCAGCTTCATGGTGCTGCCGTTCCGCATGACTGGCCACGCAAACCGCGACCTGCACCAACGGCTACCATACTCCTTTGCGCTCGATGTGTCGCCCTCTGCTCGGCGCCGGCTAATGGTCAGCCGCAGCAGCATGCTGGCTCCAGAGCTGTTTTTTCGGTATTCTCAGAATGCGAAGGTGAACGTCATGGACACGCGAACGCTTCTCATACTCGGCCTTGGCATCGCTATTCTGCTGCTGGTGGGATTTTTTGCACTGCCGGCGTGATGGCGCCGAGCGCGATATTCAGCAGCGCGATTGCCTACAGTCTGCTTTCGGAACAAGCGGGCGACCACCAAATGGGGCCTGGCAGCGCCTCTTACTTGGAGAACTGTTTCAGGTAGGCGATGACGTTGGCTATGTCCTTATCGTCCTTGAGACCAGGAAATGTCATCTTCGTCCCCTTGACCATCGCCTGGGGGGCGTGAAGGTAGGTCGTCAGCGTCGGCTCGTCCCATTTGACGCCGGATTTTCCAGCCGCGATCATGGCTGCGGAATAGGTGAAATCGGGATGCGTGCCCGCGGTGCGGCCGATGACGCCGTTCAACGACGGACCAACCTTGTTCTGGTCCTTGTCGGCAATGTGGCAGACCTTGCACTTGGTGAAGACCTTCTCGCCCGCGGCAGCATCTTGCGCCTGCGATGGGCTTATGAAGAAGGTCGTAGCGGACAAGACGATGAAAAGCGCGATTGTACGCATCGCATTTCCTCCCTGATGGTCGTTTTGCGTCAGAGCGATCGGCACCACACCGGCCCCGCTTGTGCGCCACGCATTAGAGCGGAGGATCCGGGTTTCTTCAGTGGAATTGCGGCACCTATATACCACAGAATCGTCCAAAAGGATAGAAAAAGCCAGCTTTTGCCGAGGCTTAGGCCTCGCACAATGCGATGCTCGATATCGTCGGCAAGGTGTTCGGGCGCGCCGTGACGACCGCCGAACTGGAAAGCCTGTTCTAGGCGGCGAGGGTCAAGGCGGATCGGTTTTGCAGCTTGCCGCTACCTGGCCGATCGCTTCGGAGAGACCCGCGAGCTCGAAATCGGCCTCGCCACGCCCTGCCAGCAGGCCGAAGCGCCATGACAGCGTCAGCCGGCTCGCTGAAGCCAGGCGCTTGATGCCGTCCCCTCCATCCCTGACCAGCGTCCTGCCGTGCGGACCGACCGACCAGCTTTCATCCGTTTTGCTGCCGCCATCGACGATGACCGACATGGTGATCTTGCGGCTAGCCGAAACGGAATCGCTGATTTTCAGCCACTCGCTCCAGCGCGGATCGCCATCCGGCCGGCAGGCCAGTGTCAGCACCGGACTATAACCCAGCGCGCCGCCCCCTGTGATGAGCTTGTTGATGGCATGCAGCGATGCCGTGATCTGGCCGCCGCCGCCGGTGTCTACGCGCCAGTTGCCGAGATCCGGCCCAGTCCGGTCACCTCCTTCGGCCGCCGCCAACAAGAACGCTGCGGAGTCCGGCTCGGCGCGGACGCCCCCGACGATCGCTGCCAGCAAGAGCGCCGGGGCAATAACCACGCCTCTTATCAAGAACCCCAGGCTCACAAGTGCCTCCACACATCCGCGAATGCGATGAAAAACAGATAATGTTCAATGGGTGGTATCGCCAGCGGTAGTTGATCAAGACAATTTGCCTGCGTTGCCGCGCCGCCACGATGAAAAAGGCCGCCCGGAGGCGGCCTTTCAAAATCGGGCACTGAAACCTCGTTACTCGGCTTCCTTGGCCGCCTTTTTCTTCGGCGCGGCCTTCTTCTTCGGCTCTTCCGCCTCGTCGGCGGCTTCATCCGCCTTTGCTTCGGCCTTCTTCGCGGCAGCCTTCTTGGCCGGCTTCGCCTTTGTCGCGGTCTCGGCCTCCTCGTCGTCAGCCATCAGTTCGTCCTTGCCGACCTTGACGTCGTTGACCGAGATCTGGCCAAGCAGATAATCGACGACCTTCTCTTCGAACATCGGCGCCCGCAGCGCGTTGATGGCTTCCGGGTTGCTGCGATAGAACTCGAAGGCTTCCTGCTGCTGGTTGGCCGGGAAGCGGCGCACCTGCTCGAACAGGCCACGCTGCAGTTCCTCGTCCGACACGGTCACGCCGGCCTTCTCGCCGATCTCGGCCAGAACCAGGCCGAGGCGCACGCGACGCTCGGCAAGGCGCATATATTCGGCGCGCGCCTCTTCTTCCGTCGTCTCTTCGTCGGTGAAAGTGCGGCCGGCGGCTTCGAGGTCGCGGTTGACCTGAGCCCAGATGTTGTTGAACTCGGCTTCGACGAGCTTCGAGGGCGCTTCGAAGGAATAGGCCGAATCGAGCTGGTCGAGCAGCTGGCGCTTCACCTTCTGGCGGGTCATCGAGCCGAACTGGTTCTCGATCTGGCCGCGTACGATCTCGCGCAGGCGCTCGAGCGATTCCAGGCCGAGATTCTTGGCCGTCTCGTCATTGACTTCGAGCTCGCCGGGCTTCGCCACTTCCTTGACGGTGACGTCGAAGATGGCTTCCTTGCCGGCCAGATGCGCCGCCTGGTAGTTTTCCGGGAACGTAACCGTGACCTGCTTCTCATCGCCGGCATTCGTGCCGATCAGCTGATCCTCGAAGCCCGGGATGAACTCCTTCGAGCCGAGCACCAGCGGCTGGTCGGTGCCGGCGCCACCGGCGAAAGCCTCGCCGCCGATCTTGCCGAGATAGTCGATGGTCACGCGGTCGCCCTCGGCGGCCTTGCCGGTCTTCGGCTCATAGCTGCGCGCCGATTCGGCAACGCGCTTGACCTGATCGTCCACTTCCGATTCCGGCACGTCATAGACCTGACGCGTCACCTTGATGTCGGAAAAGTCCTTGATCTCGATCGCCGGGATGACCTCGTAGTTGAGGCTGAATTCGAAGTCGGAGCCGCCGGCCAGGATCTTCTCGGCCTCTTTCTCGTCCTCGGTCATGATCACTTCGGGCTGCATGGCGGCCTTCTCGCCGCGCCCGGAGATGATCGAACGGGTCGAGTCGTTGAGGATCTCGTTGACGACCTCGGCCATGAACGACTTGCCGTACATCTTGCGCAGGTGCTGCACCGGCACCTTGCCCGGGCGGAAGCCGTTGATCCGCACCTTGTCGCGGGCATCCGTCAGCCGCGCCATCAGCTTGGCTTCCATGTCACCGGCCGGCACGGTGATCTTGATCTCGCGCTTGAGACCGGAGTTGAGCGTTTCGGTGACCTGCATCCTAGAACCTTTGTTTTCAACAATGAGACTGCCAAACGGTCTTAGCCGTTTACAGCCTGCCGGTATGATGTTGCCGGAAATGGCTTCTGGTACGGAACCTGGCGATTTGACCGCTGATGCGGTTCAAACTCTCCTGAACTACGCTTTGCCAAATGCGAAGAAGTCTTTGTTTTTCCTATAAATTTTCACATCTTGCAAATGCGGAAATTCACGTTCCGTCACATTCGACACGCCTTTTGTCACAGGCTAGGCAAATTTTCAACTATCTTCGCGTCTAGCCGAATAAGCATGACGTGGACGCCGACATTGACAGAATGATGGCTACATGGGATTGCCGGGGAAAGCGGATGTGGCGGAATTGGTAGACGCCCTGGATTTAGGTTCCAGTGCCGAAAGGCGTGGGGGTTCGAGTCCCTTCATCCGCACCACCCTTCGCTCTAGCGAGCTTCGGGTGGCGAGCCACCTGAAGCTCCAAGAGCGAAGGTGTCCTCCGAAGCCTCGGCGAAGGAGGACCGGAGCCGTCAACTTCTGGCGGCGCAAGCAAGGCTCTCACGCTCTCGGAGACAATCCCGCTTTGTCCATCCGGTGCACTTGAAATAGCTCTTTAACAGGTTCTTACTTGCAATAGGCAGGTTGGGGCTCTGTCAGATTGTGCGTGTAATTTCTCTAGTTCTGAGGGTTGGGTCAGCTCTCGCGGCAGCAACGTCTCAGGTTGAGGCTTTGGAGTACACTCCGGCTTCTCCTCCGGGTCAGCGGCCAATGCTCATTGTCTCCGGTGAGTTTGGCGCCAATGAGTCCTTGAACGCCTTTAGCCGCGCGGTTGTGAGCAGCGGGGCCAAGGTGATTGTATTCAACTCCCCTGGTGGCAACGTCGGCGGTGCTATTCGGTTGGGGCGTATGATCCGCGCAGCAGGGTTGGATACGCTTCAGATTGGCCAATTGCAGTGCGCTTCAGCCTGCTCACTGGCCTTCCTGGGTGGCATCCATCGTGTTGCCGAACCAAGTTCCATCGGCATTCACCGGGCGTTTCTCAATCCGGCTGACGGGATGTCCACCGAAGAAGCGAAGGCCCGTGTCCAGCTCGGAACGGCTGCAATCATATCCTATGTCGTCGAGATGGGAGTGGACCCCAAGCTGATAGAATTGGCTTCGAGCTATGGCAAGCATGACATAAGATATCTATCGGCCAGCGAAATGGCTGAGTTGCGTGTGACCAATGCCGCAGCGAACCAACCGCCCGCAAATACTTCACAGGTGTTAACGAGGCCAAATCCTGCGCCGGTGTCTGCTCCTGCCCCCGACGCCAGGCAACAGCCGGAAAGCATTGCGGTCGCCTTCGTCAGGGATCTCATCGAGCATCATGGCGACAACGACGATTTCGCTCTTGCTCAAGCTCAGGCGTCCTACGCTCCCACGGTTGACTATTATGGCAAGTTGACGAACCTGAGCTCGATCATTCAGGACAAGAAGAACTATTACCAGCGATGGCCTGAACGCGGAAATAGCGTCCGCAATGACAGCATTTTGGTCACCTGCGCTAACGACCGCTGCAACGTCTCGGGCGTCTATGACTGGATTGTGCGCAGCCCCTCGATACACAAGCAGGAAAAAGGGGTAGCAAACTTTAGCTATACGATTTCGATCGGTCCCTATCCCAGAATCATCGCAGAGACAGGCAGTGTTCAGCGATAACCGGGACCACCGTTAACGCGGACCGTCGCGCCAACGCCAGGGCCCTATACACCTTAATACAGCGGCTCCTCGAACAGCGTCTTGTCGCCATCCATCAGCGCCTTGATCTGCGCCGTGCCACCGGCCGAGAGCGCCAGCTTGATGCCGAACGGGCGCACGCGCATGTCGTTCTGGATCGCCATCCCCTCGCCTTCCGGCAGGTAGAAGCGGTCGATCCCGTAGTCCGGCGCGATCGTCATGTCGGGACTGCGCAAGTCCCAGCCTGCCGTGACGTGCCCGGCGATATCCGCTTCGTCCGCGTTGGCCGGGACCGGCGCCTTGCCGAACCAGGCTGCCGTCGGCTGCCAGTAGCCGTCGTCGCCCTTCTTCAATCGCACCACGATCGAGCTGTCGTCGCTGGAAACCGCGCCTTGCGGCACGTTGGCGATCAGCTTCACCGGGATCTGCGAAATGTTGTTGTTGAGCGAGATATAGTCGCCACGCAGGAGATCGCGCGGATCGACGGGCTGGACTTTCAGCAGCACTTCCTTGCCGTTGCGCAGGATCGCGGCGCGGCCGGCAATGATCCAGCTGAGAAAGCCGATCTGGACAAGCGCCAGCACCAGCGCCGAGATGATCAGCTTCTTGCCGGTCATGCCGCTGCTCCTGTCTCGGCAGGCGCCTTCATGCGCTTCTCTATGCGGATGATGACCAGCGCCAGTATGCCGAGCAGCACCGCCGCCGCCAGGAAAAAGCCGGCCGTATCCAGCATCGACTGCAAGGTTACGCTGTAGATGATGGCGAGCTCGAAGGCGAAGCCGGCATAGGCCAGCCAGCGCAGCCCCCTGCTCTCGCGGCCCGCCAGCATGATTGCCGCGACGATGCCGGCAAGTGCTACGACCGAGGCAATGGCGAACCCACTGTTGTAAGTGCTCTCATCCGCCAGATCGAACTGGATGATTGCCATGCCGGTGAGGAAGCCGAGCAAGGCGTGCAAGGGCAGCCGGCCGCCAAGCTGAAGGATCCTGTCGATCGGATCGCCCGCAAGGACCGAAGCGGCAAAGAGCAGCGCCGAGACGGTTGCCAGCGACACAGCCACTGGCAGCGTATCGTGATCCGTCGCCAGCAGAACCAGAAAGAGAATGACCGACAGAACGAGCAGGTGGCGCCCGGCCTGGCTGCGCGTCCAGAACGAAATGGCGAACAGGACGATCGCCATGACGATGAAGAGATGCGGAATTTCCGCACGCCAGTAGAAGCCGAACCCCTTGAGGACCAGCCAGGCGTCGGCAATGCCGATCGCCGCCACCGTCAGCGGGTTCGAGCGTAGCGCCACGGCCGCCAACGCCGTGCCGGCGCACCAGGTGACCAGCGCCGCGGCCTCGTCGCCCGAAAGGTGGTACATCTGGCCGATGAGCGCGATCGATCCGCCGAAGGCCGCGGCGGCAACGATCCACAGCGCCTCGCCGATCGCAGCATGGTCGCGCGTCTTCAGCACCGCGCCGCCGGCATAGCCGGCGAGGATGACGGCAAAAAGCGCTGCCACGCGCACAAGGCGCGGGATGGCGTCCCAGTTGGCGGCGACGAAGATCAGGATCGCAGCGCCGAACAGAAGCGCCGCCATCATCGCCAGGATCGAGCCGAAACTCAGCGACGCGCGCTCATTGGCGGCGACGTCGCGCTTCAATGCCTCCGCCGTGGCAGGATCGATCAGTCCTGCGTCCCGCCAGCGGGCGATATCCGTTCCCACCCGTTTCGCGTAGCTCGCCATGCGTTTCCCCCGAGCCCGGTCATTTCGTTAGCCGGAACTGCCAAACCATTGACGCAGCGGCATTTTCCGATTCGGCCTTCGTTGTGACGCAGGCGTGAATGGCCGTTAATGTTGCATTGCACAATTTGCATTGCTGCCATGCGCCAATGGCACTTTTAAATCGATATGACCCCGCCTATTTTCTGTTCGTACACAAACGGAATGATCCGAACCAAAGACGAAACGAGAACTACCATGAACCTGATCCGCAACTACCGCAACTGGCGCCGCTACCGGGACACCGTTTCCGAGCTGAACCGCCTGTCGAACCGTGAACTGACCGACCTCGGCATCAGCCGCAGCGACATCCACTACGTCGCTCGCAAGGCGGTCTAATCCGCTTCGGACCGCAAATGGTCCGAACCAGTTTTGAAGAGAGTAAGACAATGAACCTGATCCGCAGCTATCGTAACTGGCGCGTTTACCGCGACACCGTTACCGAGCTGGGTCGGCTTTCGAACCGCCAGCTCCACGATCTCGGCATCGTTCGCGACGAGATCAAGATGGTCGCCCGCAAGGCGATCTAACCAGGAATTTCGCCAGGGTCGACCTCCTCCCCGACCCTGACGGATACGGTCAGCCTTCACCTCCTCCCGAGGGTTGACCACTGAAACGGCGCCCGCCGGACCTCCTCCCCCGGCGGGCGTTGTTCTCCAGAAGGTTTCGCCCCTTCTCAAAGGCGAAAAGAATTTTCGTCCTCAAACGGCGAAAAGAATTTCGTCAAAGCCGACCTCCTCCCCGGCAACGACGAATAAGGTCGATCTTCACCTCCTCCCGAGGATCGACCCCCAAAACGACACCCGCCGGACCTCCTCCCCCGGCGGGTGTTGTTGTTTTTCAGGGCAATTCCAGGAAAACTGCGCAGCGTTTGAGCTCCGCGACTTCGGCGAGCCTTGCGTCCGGAATTGCGCAAAAACAAATAGCGAGCGCCTGCTTCCCGCCCCGCCCTTTGCCGCCCGGCAATTGCAATCGGGCCGCCAAGCGACTATTCCGGCGCCCATGAACAAAAATCCCGTACACGTCATCGGCGGCGGCCTCGCCGGCTCCGAGGCCGCATGGCAGATCGCCGAGGCCGGCGTCCCCGTGGTGCTGCATGAAATGCGCCCCGTGCGCGGCACTGACGCGCACAAGACCGATGGTCTGGCCGAGCTCGTCTGCTCCAACTCCTTCCGCTCCGACGACGCCGCGGCCAATGCCGTCGGCCTGCTCCATGCCGAAATGCGGCTGGCGGGCTCGCTGATCATGAGCGCCGGCGACGCCAATCAGGTTCCGGCCGGCGGCGCACTGGCCGTCGACCGCGACGGCTTTTCCGACGCGGTCACCGCCAAAATCGAGGCGCATCCGCTGATCACGATCCAGCGCGAGGAAGTTCCTGAACTGCCGCCGGCGGAATGGAACCAGGCGATCATCGCCACCGGTCCGCTGACAGCGCCTTCGCTTGCCCAGTCGATCGCGGAAGCCACAGGCGCCGATGCGCTCGCCTTCTTCGACGCGATCGCGCCGATCGTGCATTTCGACACGATCGACATGAGCATTTGCTGGTTCCAGTCGCGCTACGACAAGGTCGGTCCCGGCGGCACCGGCAAGGACTACATCAACTGCCCCATGGACAAGGACCAGTACTTCGCCTTTGTTCAGGCGCTGGTCGACGGCCAAAAAACCGAGTTCAAGCAGTGGGAAGGCACGCCCTATTTCGACGGCTGCCTGCCGATCGAGGTGATGGCCGAGCGCGGTGTCGAGACGCTGCGCTACGGCCCGATGAAGCCGATGGGGTTGACCAATGCGCACAATCCGACGGTCAAGGCCTATGCGGTCGTGCAGCTTCGCCAGGACAATGCGCTGGGCACGCTCTACAACATGGTCGGTTTCCAGACCAAACTGAAGCATGCCGAACAGGTGCGCATCTTCCGCACCATTCCGGGTCTCGAAAACGCCGATTTCGCCCGCCTCGGCGGCCTGCACCGCAACACCTACATCAATTCGCCGACGCTGCTCGATCCCTCGCTGCAGCTCAAATCCCGGCCGGGCCTGCGCTTTGCCGGGCAGATCACCGGCTGCGAAGGCTATGTCGAAAGCGCCGCCATCGGTCTGCTCGCCGGCCGCTTCGCCGCCGCCGAACGGCTCGGCAAGGCGCTGTCGCTGCCGCCCTCAACCACCGCCTTCGGCGCGCTGCTCAACCACATCACCGGCGGCCACATCGTCTCGGACGACGAGCCCGGAAAACGCTCCTTCCAGCCGATGAACGTCAATTTCGGCCTGTTCCCCCCGGCGGAAGCGCCGAAGGCCGAAGGCAAGCGCCTGCGCGGCAAGGACAAGACCGTCGCCAAAAGGCACGCCATCACCTCGCGCGCGCTGGCCGATTGCCGCCAGTGGCTGGGGCTCCCGGCGCAGGCGGAAGCCGCGGAATAAGCTTTTCGGTTCCCGTTGGACGACCCGTATAAAGTAGGATATCGTCCTACGTTATACGCATGGAGGCCATTCGATGGAATCCGCCGAGAAATTATCCATCACCGTCACACCAGCAATGGCGCGCATGATCCGCGAGAAGGTAGAGGACGGCTCTTTCGGATCGGCGAGCGAAGTCATCCGCGCCGCGCTGCGCGCCTTTCAGCGCGAAGAGGAAGAGCATGCCGAGCGGATGGCTTCGATCCGGGCGCGAGTGAAAGCTTCAATTGAGGACAAAAGGCCGGCCGTGCCGCTCGACGAGGCGATCGACAGGGTAAAGAGTCGGATTTCGAAGCTTGCGCGAGATAGTGATGATTCAGCGCCTCGCCGTCGTTCTAAGCGAAGCGGCCATATCCGATCTTGATGCCATTGCTGCCTACATCTTGGAAAGCAGCAGGAGTCAGAGCATCGCTAACGGCTTCGTCGATCGGATCAGGGAACGCTGCCGCAGCATCGGCGATGTCCCTCATGGCGGCCGTCCCCGCGACGACGTCGTGCTGGGACTAAGGACAGTTCCGTTCGAGCATTCAGCCGTCATCGCGTATTTGTAGAGGGCGATGCTGTATTCATCGTCAACGTCTTTTACGGAGGCCGAGACTATGAGGCGCTAATGCGTGGCGGCAGCAAAGCGTCCTAGCGGGGCTACTCCGCCGGCTCTGCACCCGCCCCCGGCAATCCCGGCTTGCCCGCCTCTCCCGGATTCCTCCGCACATAGGCCGCCTTCAGCGTCTGCGACGTGTCGCGCGAGCCGTCATGGCTCCAGCCCGGCGGCTGGATGAGATAATTCAACCGCTGACCGGGCGTCAGCCCGGGCGCCAGAGCATCCTTGAACATGCCGATCCATTCGTGGAAGGCCACCTTCAGCGGATTGAAGGTGCCGATGTTCTTCACGATGCCGTAGCGCGGCCGGTCTTCCTTCAGTTCCTCGACGAAGGTGCCGAACATGCGGTCCCAGATGATCAGCGTTCCGGCGTAGTTGGCGTCGAGATAGCGCGGATTGGTGGCGTGGTGGACGCGGTGGTGCGAGGGCGTGTTGAAGATGAATTCGAACCAGCCCCACATCTTGCCGATCGTCTCGGTGTGGATCCAGAACTGCCAGACAAGGTTGAAGCCGAAAACGAAGGCGATCACCGCCGGATGGAAGCCGAGCAGCACCAGCGGCGCCTGCAGCACGAACATGAAGGTGAACAGGCTCGTCCAGCTTTGCCTCAGCGCCGTCGAGAGGTTGTAGTGCTGGCTGGAATGGTGGTTGACATGTTCGGCCCACACCCAGCGCACCCGGTGCGCAATGCGGTGATAGACATAGTAGCGCAGGTCATCGAGCAGGAAGGCGGCGGCGAACACCCAGATCGACAGGCCGAGATTGAAGAAGCGGAACTGCCACAGCCACAGCAGCGCCCAATAGGCCACGACGCCGAGCAACAGGCCGGCGACGACATTGCCCGTTCCCATCATCAGGCTGGCCAGCGTGTCGCGCGTCTCGAACGATCCCTTGGCGCGGCCGGTGCGCACCAGCCACAGCTCGATCAGGATCGCCGCGACGAAGAACGGAATGGCAAGCTGGGTGACCTGCGGGAAATTGTACTCGTTCATCACGCAGCCTCTCGGATCTGATCGCGGGCTTGCAGCGCCGCCGCCACCGCCACCGCGCCGGCCTCGTCGGCGAAGACGAACCTGCCGCCTTTCCAGGTGAAATCATTCAGCTTGAGCGACACCACGTCGCCTTCCCTCGCCAACGCCAGAATGTCGTGCGGCGTGACGATGCGCGTCAGAAAACAGTCGCCGATGCTCTGGACGATGCCGCAGCGCTGCGGACCGAGTTCGAGAAACGCGGCCTGGTTGTCGGCTGTCAGCCGCACAACGCCTGGCTTTTCATCGGGAAAATCCTCGGCAAAACGTGCGAGCGCCTGATCGGCAGTGGCAAGCGTCGCGGTTGTTGTGCCGCCGGTGAAATGCACGGCCGCGACGGACAACGCGATGCCGAACACGACAAGAACGACCAGGACTGGCAGGCTCATGGAAAAGCGGCTCCTCCGGCGGCCCGCATTTCTTTGACGCGAGTCCACGCCAGAGAATCCCTAGCATGATTGACGTTTACGTCAAAGGGGCGCCCAGCCCCTCATCGCATGACGCAAGAGCAACCAGTGCCGGCACAGGATGGAGAGCGTCGCGACTGTGCTGAGCGGCGACCTGCCCGCTTTCTCCATCCTGCCGAGATAGGTGCGGGTCAGCGCCAGCGGGAGGAAGGCCGGCCGCAGTGCAACGGGAAGCGCCGGCGCGCCTTTCTCGAAGGCGTTGAGATGCTCCCGTGCCAGCGCGATCATCGCTGCAACCGCGCGCTCGGCGGCAGCCCCGCCCTCTCCTTTGACGAACTCGTCCGGCGTTGTGCCGGCCGCCGAGAGGATATCGGCGGGCACGAAACACTGTCCGCGCCGACGATGCAGCGGCAAGAGCAACAACAGGCCGGTGATGGCCTGTGCGCAACCGGCCCGTCCCGCCAGTTCGGCAAAGCTTGGCGCCGCGACCGGATCGAGCACCATCGCCGCAAGCTGGATAAGTGCTGCGGCCGTTTCGCCGCAATAGCCCTCGAGGTCGGTGCGCGACGGCATCGGGTCGTCATAGAGATCGAATATCCGCGCCTCGAGCATGTTCTCGAAAGCAGCCTTGGGCAACCGGTGGGCGGTGATCGTTGCGCGCAGGGCGTCGGCGGTCGGGTGACCTGTCTCGGCATCCCCGTCGGTCGCGATGACGTCGCGCCACCATTGCAGCCTGACCTCGCCCGGCAGTGGCTCGTGGATGCGATCGCGCACGCCGGCGATTTCGGCGTTGAAGGCATAGAGCGCAAGCAGGGCGTCGCGCTTACCGGCCGGCGCGTATAGCGCCGACAGATACCGGTCATGGTCGGCGGCGCGCACCGCATCCATGACGATGTCGCCATTCTTGACGATGTTGGACGTGCCGGCCATTCAATCGACGGCGATCAGCGCGGCGGCTACGGCGCGGTCTTCGGCCAGGAGCACATTGTAGGTTCGTACCGCCGCTCCCGTCGACATCGGGTCGGCCGAGATGCCGGCCTCCTTGAGCGCCGAGCGCAGCGCCGCCGGCAGCGGCCGCAGTTCCTTGCCCATGCCGACCAGCAGGATCTCCACCTTGCCGGCTTCGGCAAACAGCCTGTCGAAGTCCGAGGCCTTCAGCGCCAGCGGATCGGCCGGCTCCCAGCCATGGATGCCCGACGGCAGGACGAGCAGCGACCCGCGATGCGACATGTCGGCAAAGCGAAAGCCGCCATTGCCATAGGCCTCGATCGGCGCCTTGCCGGGGAAATGCGCCTCGCGGATGATGATGCCTTTGGCCATGGGTCTAGAACATGATGCCGAAAAGTGTGGAGCGGCTTTCGGACGACATCATGCTCTATCTCTTTGATTTAGAGCCGGATTCAGATTTCAGGTCGAACAGACCTGAAATCATCCGGCTCTAAAGCATGATCCTGAAAAGTGGGAACCGGTTTTCGGAAAAGATCATGCTCCAACAAAAGATTAGATCAGGATGACGGTTCAACGAAGCGCCATCCTGATCTAGCGGCGTCAGGTAGCCACGGCCTTGCCGTTCGCCGGCTTCGTCTCCTCGGCGGTCCCGGCCTGTTGCCGCAACCGGAACAGGATCAGCAGCGGCGCGGCGATGAAGATCGACGAATAGGTGCCGAACACCACGCCGAACAGCATCGCCATCGTGAACGAACGAATCACCTCGCCGCCGAACAGCACGAGCGCCAACAGCGCCAGGATCGTCGTCACCGAAGTCAGCGTGGTTCTCGACAGCGTCTCGTTGATGGCGTTGTTCAAGAGCTGCGGCAGCGGCATCTTCTTGTATTTTCGCAGATCCTCGCGGACGCGGTCATAGACCACGATCGTGTCGTTCAGGGAATAGCCGATGATGGTCAGGATCGCCGCCAGCGATGACTGGTTGAACTCCAGCCCTGTCAGGACGAAGAAGCCGATCGTCATCACCACATCGTGCACGGTGGCGATGATGGCGCCGACCGCGAACTGCCATTCGAAACGGAACCAGACATAGAGCAGGATGCCGACCAGCGCGATCAGCATTGCGATCGTGCCCTGTTTGGCCAGTTCGCCGGAAACCGTCGGCCCCACCACCTCGACGCGGCGGAAATCATACTGGTCCTGCAGTTCGCCCCGCACCTTGTCGATGACGGTCTGCTCGGCATTCTCGCCGGCGTCCTGCGTGCCGACGCGGATCAGGACGTCGTTCGGCGCGCCGAACTGCTGCACCTGGATCTCGCCGATGTTGAGCTCGGACAGCCTGTTGCGGATGTCGCCGAGATTGGCGTCGCCCTGCTTGGACTGCACCTCGATCATCGAGCCGCCCTTGAAGTCGATACCGTAATTGATGTCGATGGTCAGGAAACCGACGACCGACAGGATCGACAACAGGCTGGACAAGGCGAACGTCCAGCGGCGGATGCCCATGAACGGGATCTTGGTGCCCGGCGGAATGAACGTGACCGGCGCGCGCGGCAATTCCTTCGGGCGGGCGCGGCGCAGCCAGATCGACACCAGCATGCGGGTGAAGGTGAAGGCGGTAAAGACCGTGGTCAAAATGCCGATGGCGTAGGTGATGGCGAAGCCCTTGACCGGACCCGTGCCGAGCCAGAACAGCACCACGGTGGCGATCAGCGAGGTGACGTTGGAGTCGACGATGGTCGCCAAAGCCTTGGAGAAGCCGCTGTCGATCGCCTGGATCACCGAGCGGCCGTTTCGTCGCTCCTCGCGGATGCGTTCATAGATCAGAACGTTGGAGTCCACCGCCATGCCGATGGTGAGCACGATACCGGCGATGCCGGGTAAGGTGAGCGTCGCGCCGAGCAGCGACAGCACAGCCACGATCATCGCCACATGGACCGCGAGCGCGATGTTGGCGAGGAAGCCAAGGAAGCCATAGGCGACGAACATGAAGGCGACCACGAGGATCGAGCCGATCACGCCAGCGACCTTGCCGGCATGGATCGAGTCCTGGCCGAGACCCGGACCGACGGTGCGCTCTTCGATCACCGTCAGCTTAGCCGGCAGCGCGCCGGCGCGCAGGAGAACCGCGAGATCATTCGCGCTTTGGGCGGTGAAATTGCCGGAAATCTGGCCGGAACCACCGAGAATTGGTTCGCGAATTTGCGGCGCGGAAATGACCTGATTGTCAAGGATGATAGCGAAGCGCTTACCGACATTCGCAGCTGTCGCCTGGCCGAACCGGGTCGCTCCTCTCGAGTTGAAGGTGAACGAAACGACTGGTTCGTTGTTCCGAGAATCATAGGTTGCCGACGCCTTGGCAAGGTCTTCGCCTGAAACGAGAACGCGGTTTTCTATCAGGTAAGGAACCGGCGGATCGTCCTGCGAATAGAGAATGGATGATCCGCTTGGCGGACGATTCTTCAGCGCATCCTGCACCGGCATCGACTCGTCGACCATCTGGAAAGTTAGCTTGGCGGTCTGGCCAATAATCTCCTTCAACCTTTGCGGGTCCTGCAGGCCCGGCACCTGGACCAGGACGCGGTCATCTCCCTGCCGCTGCACGATCGGCTCTGTGGTGCCTAATTCGTTGACGCGACGTTCCACGACTTCGATCGACTGCGCCAGCGCGGACGAGGTGCGAAATTTTATGCCCGCGTCGGTAACCGTGAATTTAAGCAGGCCAGCTTCGGAATCATTCAGTGCCATTTCCTGGACGGAGCCACCTGAGAACAAGCCGGCAGCGACGGGAGCCGTCAGCGGCTTCAACGCGGTCTTGGCTGCATCGATCTGGGTCGGATCCGTGATGCGAACCTGCACGGTTCGGCCCGTTCCACCAAGCGCTGTATATTGAATCTTGGCCTCGCGCAGCAGCGTCCGGATTTCGTCACGCGCCGTCTCCAATTGCGCCTTGATGAGGTCGTTCTGATCCATCTGGAGCAGGATGTGCGAGCCGCCCTGAAGGTCGAGGCCGAGCGTCATCTGCCGCTTCGGCACCCAGCTCGGCAGCTGCGCCAGCATGCTTGCCGGGAAAAGGTTGGGCGCGGCGAGGATCACTGTGATGGCCACGGCCAGCCAGATCAGGATCATCTTAAGGCGCGAGAAATAGAGCATTCGTTCTTATCCGTTCAGGCGTACAAGCGGCAGCGTTCCGCCATCGGCTCGGTTGTCGTCTATCATCGTCATTTCAACTACGGCCGGCCCTATCGTGCTTCCTCGACGATTGTCAATCGCGCCGGCAGCGCGCCGGTGCGCATCAGCAAGGCGATCGTCTTGGCTTCCAGGTCGGTAAAGCTTCCCGATATCTGGCCGGTGCCGCTCTCGATGGGTTCTCGAACGATCGGGGCGGAAATCACCTGACCATCCAAAATCATTGCAAACGGCTTGCCTACATACTGTGTCGTCGCCCATTTGAAACGCTCGGTACCCCTGGAATCGAGCCGGAATGCGACAACAGGCTCACCGGCCAGTGCTGCCCTAGCGTCCAGCACACGGTCACCGGAAACGATGACCCGGTTTTCGACAAGATAGGGGACCGGCGGATCGTCCATGCTATAAAGCACCGACGATCCCGCTGGCGGCCGGCTGTTGATTGCATCATTCACCGGCATCGACGTGTCGACCAGCTGAAAACTCAGCCGACCGGGCCGCGCAAGGGTTCGCGCCAAGCTGAGCAAATCCGCAGCGCCTGGCGCCTGAACAACTATGCCCTCGTCCGTCAATTGGATCGCGGAATCGGCGATGCCGAGTTCGTGCAGACGATTTTTGATGACCTCGATCGACTGCGCGAGCGCGGCCGACATCCGATAGTTCGCGCCGGCGTCTGTCATCATGAATTTCAGCAGGCCGGGCTCGCTGTCGTCCAGCGCAAATTCCTGGACCGGACCTTCCTTGCCGGCGATGGGATCGACCACTGCCTTGAGTGCCGCTTTGGCAGCCTCGACTTGCACGGGATCGCCAATGCGCAGTTGAACCGTGAGGCCCGATACGGCGAGGCCGCTGAAGTTGATCCTCGGTTGGACATCACGCAGCAGCATCCTGATCTGGTCGCGTGTTGCTTCCAGCCGGCGGTTGATCAACTCATCAGTATCCAGGCGAAGCAAAATATGCGTCCCGGATATCGAAGCAAAAGCATTCGACGCGCCGAAGACCATCGCGATCAGGGCAAGCCCGATCAAAATGACCTTCAGGCGCGAAAGATAGACCATATGCCGCCGTTCGTCAGAATCCTGCGCGGCTATCGCCGCCGGGATTTCGCTTACTTCTTGGCGTTCTGGTTCGCCACCGGCTCGCCCTTGACGCGGACATCAGAGATTGTCGAGCGCAGCGCCGTCACCTTGGTTCCGCCGCCAAGGTCGATCTCCAGCTCGTTGTCGTCGATCACCTTGGTCACCTTGCCGACGAAGCCGCCGCCGGTCACCACCGTATCGCCGCGGCGCACCGCCGACAGCATCTCCTGGCGCTTCTTCAGCTGCGCGCGCTGCGGCCGGATGATCAGAAAATACATGATCACGAAAATCAGGACAAATGGCAAAATCGAGATGAACATGTCTGGCGAGGCGCCGATGCCCTGGGCGTATGCCGGTGTAACGAACATCAAGAAACTCCTGGATGGTGAAATACCGCCAGAGGCGGCCCCGCGAAATTTGGCCGGAATATAGTCGGTAAAGTTGCCAATGCAACTCCGCCACCCGGCAAATCCGTTGCTTTTCCAGCTGTTTGCAGCGTGCTAGAGCGTCGCAGCAGTGGCGGCTACGGATCGCCGGAAGTTCATGTTCCAACAAAAGCTTGAAGTTGGTTCTTGCAGCGCCGCCATCGAACCTGCTCCTACGCCCGACATGCCCGAACAAAAAAGACCTGATATGACCGACAGTCTCGATGCCCTGAACAAGAAACTCGACCGTCTGATCGAGGCGGTTTCCCGCCTCGCTCCGCCGCCCGTTCCGCAGACCGATCTCGGCGTCGCCGAATGCTTCGTCTGGCAGGCTGAACCCGGCTATCTGGAGCCGGTGCGCAAGGTCAACCGCGTCGACATCGGCCTGATCCGCGGCGTCGAGCGCGTGCGCGACATCCTGCTCGACAACACCGAGCGCTTCGCGTCCGGTTATGCGGCCAACAACGTGCTGTTGTGGGGCGCGCGCGGCATGGGCAAATCATCCCTGGTCAAGGCCGTGCATGCCACCGTGAACGCCTCGGACAAGCTCGACCGTCCGCTGAAGCTGATCGAGATCCATCGCGAGGACATCGACACGCTGCCCAAGCTGATGGGTCTCTTGAAAGCCGCGCCCTACCGCTTCATCCTGTTTTGCGACGACCTCTCCTTCGACCATGACGACACTTCCTACAAGTCGCTGAAGGCGGCGCTCGAAGGCGGCGTCGAAGGCCGGCCCGCCAACGTGATCTTCTACGCCACATCCAACCGGCGCCACCTCCTGCCGCGCGACATGATCGACAACGAGCGCTCGACCGCCATCAACCCTTCGGAGGCGGTCGAGGAAAAAGTCTCGCTTTCCGATCGTTTCGGGCTATGGCTCGGTTTCCACAAATGCTCGCAGGACGAGTATCTCGACATGATCGACGGTTATGTCCGCTATCACGGCCTGGCGATCGACCCCGGGCAGTTGCGCGCCGAGGCACTGGAATGGGCGACGACGCGCGGCAGCCGTTCCGGCCGGGTCGCCTGGCAATTCACGCAGGACCTCGCCGGCCGCCTCGGCAAACCGCTGAAAGACTGATCACCATCATCCGAAACGGCCTGTCTATCGCCAAACCGGTGGTCGGGCACATTTGTTCTTTATTTGTTCCAAACGCCATGTCATTGTTCCAAAGGCCTGATGTGCCTGGAAGGGAACAGCAATTGGAAAGCAAGGGCGCAACGTTTCGCAAGCTCCATGAGGAACCGGGAGCATTCATCATTCCCAACCCATGGGACGCCGGCACTGCGCGGATTCTGGCAGCCATGGGCTTTCGCGCTCTTGCCACCACCAGCGCTGGCATGGCGTTCTCCCTTGGCCTCGCCGAGGGACAGGTCTCCAAGGAGGATACGATGGACCACTGTCGGGCCATTGTAGCCGCGACGCCGCTCCCGGTTTCCGCTGACCTAGAGAAAGGCTTCGGCGACAGCCCCGAAAGCGCTGCCGAGACCATTCAGGCCGCCGCCGACATCGGGCTGGCCGGATGTTCGCTTGAAGATCACACCGGGAGGCGCGACGATCCGATCTATGACTTCACGCTTGCGGTCGAGAGGATCGAGGCGGCAGCACAGGCGGGGCGCGCGCTGTCGGAAGATTTCGTGTTGACGGCACGCTGCGAGAACTTCTTGTGGGGGCGTCCCGACCTGGACGACACCATTCGAAGATTGCAAGCCTTCGAAAGAGCAGGCGCCGACGTGCTCTATGCGCCCAGCCTGCATGACCTGGGCCTGATCCATACTGTTTGCGGTGCCGTAACGAAACCCGTCAATGTCGTGATGGGCATGCCCGGCGCCACATTTGACCTGGCCGAACTGGCGGATGCTGGCGTCAAGCGGATAAGCGTCGGCTCGGCGCTGGCACGGCTCGCTTTTGGGAGCTTCGTCCGCGCCGCCCGTGAGATGAGATCGGAAGGAACCTTCCGGTTTTCGCAAGAAGCCATGGGCTTCGCTGAGCTGGAAGGCTTCTTTACTGGATCGACAAGAGTCTGAGAGACTTGTACCGATCGGTATCGACGTCTTGTCCGATACGGCTCTTCCAGCCGCGAACCACTGAAAAAGCCCGCCCCTTTCGGAGCGGGCTGAAGACGGCGGGCCGGACTGGAGGTCAGGCGGCCCGCAAGGGTTCTTGTTCTATTCGAGATAGCCGGTCGGATCGACGGGGGCCGAGTTCTTGCGAACTTCGAAGTGCAGCTTCGGCGAGTCTGTGGTGCCGGTCATGCCGGACAGCGCGATCTCCTGGCCGCGCTTGACCTTCTGGCCGCGCTGCACCTCGATCGAGCTTGCGTGGCCGTAAACGGTGACCAGGCCGTTCTCGTGCCGCACCAGCACGGTGTTGCCGAACTCCTTGAGGCCGTCTCCGGCATAGATGACGACGCCGTTCTCGGCCGCCTTGATCGGCGTTCCTTCCGGCACGGCGATGTCGACGCCATCCTTGCCGGAGCCGAAGCCGGAGATCACGCGGCCGCGCACCGGCCAGCGCATCTTGCCGATGCCGGTCGCGCCGGGCGCCACCGCATTGTCGTCTTCGGCCTGCTGGATGACCTTGGCATCCTTCTTCGGCGGCGTGTAGGAGGCGAGCGTCTCGGTGGTCTTCGCCGGCGGCGGCGTCGTCGCCGTCGTCACCGGATCAACTGCAGGCTTGGCAGCCGCCACGACGGCACCGCCAGCCGGGACCTTGAGCGTCTGGCCGATCTTGAGCAGGCCGGCCTGCATGCCGTTGGCCTGCTTCAGCGCCACGACGCTGACGCCGGTCTTCCTGGCGATCGACGACAGCGAGTCGCCCTGCTGGACAGTATAGGTTCCTCCGGGGCCAGCCGGCTTGGCCTCGGCTACCTGCGGCGCGGGCTTGGGGTTCTTGGAACCCGTGGCCGCCGCCGACGTGTCGACCTGGGCAGCCGACTTGCCGTCCTTGATCTTCGGCTGCTGCGGCAGCACCGCGACCTTCTCAGGAGCGCCGGTGGGCTGCTTCGGGGTATTCACCGGCTTGCCTTCGGCGACTATCGGCTCCGCCTTGCTCGAATAGGCATAGGCGGGAATGACGATCTTCTGGCCGGACCTGATGCCCTTCTTCGGATCGATCCCGTTGACCTTGGCGATGGCGTCGGCCGGCACCCTGTAGTGCGCCGCCAGGCCGGATAGCGTCTCGCCGTCCCGGACCACGATCTCGGTCGCATGCGGCGCAGCGCTTGCATTACGCACGGCATCGGGCTCGGCGGTCTTGAACGGCTTGGCCGGCGCAACCATGCCGGTGGTCGTCCTGTCGACATGCGGCGCGGGAGCAAGCGCCGGAGCCGGCGCAAGGGCTGGGGCTGATGCCGTGCGCATCGGCCTGGCCGGCGCAGCGGCAGGCTGCGAGGGCGGCGGCAGTTGCTGCGCCGTGACCGGCTCGAGGCTGGAGCGGCTCACCGACTGCGTGTGGGCGCCGTCGACCGGCGCCGGCGCGACCGTGTCGCCCGGATAGGGCTGGTCGACATTCTGCTTGTTGATGATGGCGCGCTGATTGTTGGTGGATGACGTGAAGACGTCATCGACACCATTGAAGCGCATTGACTGGGAACTGCACCCCGCCGCCGCGCCGGCAATCATCAAGACGGCGCAGCCTCGCGCCAGATTGCGACTATTTGCCTTCAAAACGTTGAATTGCATCGCACTAACCCGCACAGACCCGGTACAAACTGGCCACGATTAAAGCGCGTTAATGTTACTGGCCGGTTAACCCATTAGAATCCGGCGAAAATTTTCTTAAAACATTGGAGAAAATTTTGGCGAAGGCCGTCAGGCCCGCTAGATCACCGCGGCAACGCTGCGCAGGATCGGCTGCAGCCTGACCATGCCGATGTCCTCGCGCTCGAAGCGGCTGCCAACCTTGGTAAGCTTGGCCAGCACCTGCTCACCTTCCTCCAGGCCGATCGGCGCGATGACGACGCCGCCGCTCGAAAGCTGGTCGAGCAGGAAACGCGGCAGGCTTTCGAAGGCGGCCCAGGCGACGATGCGGTCGAATGGTCCTTCGTTGGGCAAGCCATTGGATCCGTCGGCCTGGCGGACGATGACGTTGCTGATGGCAAGCGCCTCGAAGCGCTGCTTTGCCTGCTCGGTCAGGGTCTTGTAGCGGTCGATGGTGATGATGCGCGCCGCAAGCCTCGACATGACCGCGGCCGTATAGCCCGAACCGGTGCCTATCTCGAGCACACGGTTGCCCGGCTCGATGTGGAGTGCGGCGATCACGGCCGCCTGCAGATCGGCGCCCTCGATCGCCTCGCCGCATTCGATCGGGAGCATGCCGTCCGACCAGGCGATCGCATGGAACTGTGCCGTCAGGAAACCGCGCCGCGGCGTCGCCTCGAAGGCGGCGACCAGCGCCTTCGGCGCCGTGCCCCTGCCCCGCAGCCTCAGCAGAAAAGCGGCAAACCCTTCGCGGTCGTCGATGGCCATGTTCATGCCAAAACCTTGCTCATGCCAATGCCTTGGTCAGTTGGTCGCAAAGTTCATGGGCGGTGAGGTCGAGTTGCAGCGGTGTCACCGACACCAGCCGGTTGCGCAGCGCGTAGAGGTCGGTACCCTTCTTGCCTTCGACAGGCTCGCGGCCGAAGCGCAGCCAGTAATAAGGCAGGCCGCGCCCGTCACGCCGTTCGTCGACCCACAGGCTGTGCACCAGCTTGCCTTGCGAGGTGACGACGGTGCCCTCCACTTCGTCGGGCGCGCAGTTCGGGAAATTGACGTTGAGCAGCACGCCATCCGGGAGCGGCGTTTCCACCAGTCTCTTCAGCAGAGCCGGCGCCAGCGCCTCGGTCGTCTCGTAAGGAACGACGCGATCCTCGCCGACATAGGAATAGGCCTGGCTCACCGCGATCGAGCGAACCCCGAGCAGCGCGCCTTCCATGGCGCCTGCAACCGTACCGGAATAAGTGACGTCGTCGGCGATGTTGGCGCCGGAATTGACACCGGACAGGATGAGGTCCGGCGGTCCGGGCAGGATCTTCTTCGTGCCCATGATGACGCAGTCGGTCGGCGTGCCGCGCACGGCGTAATGCTTCTCGCCGATCTTGCGCAGCCTGAGCGGCTCCGAGATCGACAGCGAATGCGCATAGCCGGACTGGTCCTGCTCCGGCGCGACCACCCAGACGTCATCCGACAGCGTGCGGGCGATGCGTTCGAGCGACGCCAGCCCCTCGGCGTGAATGCCGTCGTCGTTGGTCAGGAGAATGCGCATGGATTCACTTTGGACCGATCTTGGCGAGACCACCCATGTAAGGCCGCAGCACTTCAGGAATGGTTACGCTGCCATCCTCATTCTGGTAGTTTTCGATGACAGCTATGAGAGCGCGGCCGACAGCCGTGCCCGAGCCGTTGAGCGTGTGGACGAAGCGATTGCCCTTGCCGTCCTTGTAGCGGGCATCCATGCGCCTGGCCTGGAAATCGCCGCAGACCGAGCAGGACGAGATTTCGCGATAGGCGTTCTGGCCGGGCAGCCAGACCTCGATGTCGTAGGTCTTGCGCGCGCCGAAACCCATGTCGCCGGTGCAGAGCGTCATCGTGCGGAACGGCAGGCCGAGCCGCTTCAGCACCTCTTCGGCGCATTGCGTCATGCGCTCATGCTCGGCGATCGAGCTTTCCTGGTCGGTAATCGAGACCAGCTCGACCTTGTAGAACTGATGCTGGCGCAGCATGCCGCGCGTGTCGCGGCCGGCCGAGCCCGCTTCCGAGCGGAAGCACGGCGTCAGCGCCGTGTAGCGCAGCGGCAGCTTCTCATGCGCGGTGATCTCTTCTCGCACGAGGTTGGTCAGCGGCACTTCCGCCGTAGGGATGAGGCCAAGCCGACCATCGCCATGCGGCGTGAAGAACAGGTCCAGCTCGAATTTCGGCAACTGGTTGGTGCCGAACAGCACCTCGTCGCGCACCATCAACGGCGGGATGATCTCCTCATAGCCGTGCTCGGTCGTGTGCAGGTCGAGCATGAACTGGCCGAGCGCGCGCTCCATGCGCGCCAACTGGCTCTTCAGTACCGTGAAGCGCGAGCCCGACAGTTTCGCCGCCCGCTCGAAATCCATCATGCCGAGCGCCTCGCCGATCTCGAAATGCTCCTTCACCCAATTCGGACGCGCCGGCACCTCGCCGACGATGCGCTTGACGACATTGTCATGCTCATCCTTGCCGACCGGCACATCCTCCAGCGGCACGTTGGGCAGCACCGCGAGCCCGTCATTCAGCGCCTTGTCGAGCTCGCGCTCGCGCGCCTCGCCGTTCTGGATGAACGCCTTGATCTCGCTGACTTCGCCCTTGAGCTTCTCGGCAAGCGCTGCATCGCCCGAACGCATGGCATTGCCGATCTCCTTCGAGGCGGCGTTGCGGCGCTCCTGTTTGACCTGCAGCTCCGTCAGATGCTCGCGCCGCGCCTCGTCCTTCGCGACCAGATCGTCGACCGTGGACTGCGCATCTCCCGCCGACCACGAGCGCTTCACCAACGCTTCGACAAGGGCCTTCGGGTTGTCGCGGATCCATTTGATATCAAGCATGGTCGATCCTCAAAGCAATGCATGTCGCCCAGAAGTGTGCAGCGGTTCTGGGACAACGACATGCATCAAAAAAAGACTTAAAGCGCGTCGCCTGAATCCGTTCAGCGCGACGCGCTTTAAGGATCGAGGGCGTAAACCGCATCCCTGATCGATGCAAGACAGGCCGGCGCCGCCGTCGCCGTTTTTCGCCTTTTGCTTAGCTCGGCGTTTGCGTCGACGAGGTGTCGGCCGCCTTTTCAGCCACTGTCGCCCCGGCATCCTGCTGCTCGCGTGCCAGACGATCACGCGCCTGGCTACGTTCGATCATGCGCGAGGACCAGATGGCCACCTCGTAGAGAATGATGGTCGGGATGGCGAGGCCGCACTGGCTCATCGGATCTGGCGGCGTCAGCACCGCGGCAACCACGAAGGAAAGGACGATCGCCCATTTGCGCTTCTCGGCCAGCGCCTGCGACGACAGTATGCCGACACGCGTCAAAAGGCTGGTCACCACCGGCAGCTGGAACACCAGGCCGAAGGAGAAGATCAGCGTCATGATCAGGCTGAGATATTCCGACACTTTCGGCAGCAGGGAGATCTGCACCTGGTCGTTGGTGCCGGCCTGCTGCATGGCGAGGAAGAACCACATCACCATCGGGGTGAAGAAGAAATAGACCAGCGAGGCGCCCATCAGGAACAGGATGGGCGAAGCGATCAGGAACGGCAGGAAGGCGCTGCGCTCGTTCTTGTAGAGGCCCGGCGCGATGAATTTATAGATCTGCGTGGCGATCAGCGGGAAGGCGATCACCATGCCGCCGAACATGGCAAGCTTCACCTGGGTGAAGAAGAACTCCTGCGGCGCGGTGTAGATCAGCTCGACCTTGTGCGGGTCGAGCCCTGCCCATTGCGTCGCCCATTTGAACGGTACGACCAAAAGGTTGAAAAGCCGCTTGGCAAAGAAGAAGCAGACGAGGAAGGCGATGAAAAAACCGCCCAGCGACCAGATCAGACGGCGGCGCAGCTCGATGAGATGTTCGATCAGCGGCGCGGACGATTTCTCGATTTCTTCCTTTTCCTTGTCCGAAACGCTCACTTGGCGGCTCCCGCCGTCTTCTTGCTGTCGGTTGTCTTCTTCGCGGCCGGCTTCTTCGCAGCGGTGGGCTTTGCCTCAGCCTTGGGCGCGGCCTTCCTGGCGGGCGCGGCGGCTTTGGCCGGAGCCGGCGAGGATTTGGCCGGCGCATTATCTGCAGCCTTCGACGCAGCTGCCGTTTTCGCCGCGGCGCCGGTCGTCCTTGCCTTGGCGGTAGCCGCCTTTTTCGCCGGCTTGGCCGGCGCGGCGGTTTCCTGAGCCGTTGCGGTGACGGACGCGTCGGTCATGGCCGGGAAGATCGGCGCCGCCGGGGCTGCCTCGGATGCATTGACGCCGGGCATATCCGTCGCGCCATTTTTCAGCGGCTCGGCCGCCTGCGGCGTCTCTGCTGCCGGCGCAGCCGGATCGGCGGCCGGCTTGGGCTTCATCATCGTATCGACACCGGACCGCACATCGGCCGCCGCCTGCTCGAACGGATTGAGCTGCTTGCGCACCTCGTTCAACGGATTGAGGCCGCGAAGGCTGTCTATCGAACTCTTGACGTCATCGAGTTCGGCTTCCTTCAGCGCGTCGTTGAACTGCTTCTGGAAGTCGCCTGCCATGGCGCGCAATTTCGCCGCCGTGCGGCCGAAGGTGCGCAGCATTTTGGGCAAATCCTTCGGCCCGACGACCACGATCATGACGACCGCGATCACCAGCAGTTCGCTCCAACCGACTTCGAACATGGCAATCTATTCCAACCAGAGCATGCCGCCCAAAAATGTGACGCGGTTTTGGGACAACGGCATGCTCAAAGCAACAACTGAGCTCAGCTCTTGCTGGCCTTTTCCTTGACCGACGAAACGGTCTCGTCGGCACGATGTTCGACGGTGCGCTTGTCGTCCGCGGTGTCGTCGTCAGCCATGCCCTTCTTGAAGCTCTTGATGCCCTTGGCCATGTCGCCCATCAGCTCGGGGATCTTGCCGCGGCCGAAGACCAGCAACACGATGACCAGCACGATCATCCAGTGCCAAATCGAAAATGAACCCATTGCAAATCTCTCTCGAATGTTTTCCCTGGCGATGATCTATGCGTTTTCGCTCGGGGATTCAAACACAACCGCAATGAAGTTGATAAAATGGCTGGCGGATGTCACGCACTTTCGGCGTGAGCGCCTTGCTACCAATCCGCGCAGGGCTTGCTGATAAACCGTCCTGCGCCGGTTTCGTGGTCACTCTTCCGTGACGCGTGGCGTCAGCAGCCCGAGCTCCTCGAGGTCGATATCGGTCAACGCGTCCTCGTCCTCGGTCAGCGCATCGGGATCGGCCGGCGGCACCGGCATCGAGAAATTGGCCGGCATGCGCGTCGACAGCAATCCCGCGCCCTTCAGCTCTTCCATGCCGGGCAGATCGCGGATCTCCTCCAGGGCGAAATGGTCGAGGAAGGCGTCGGTGGTGCCATAGGTCACCGGCCGCCCGGGCGTACGGCGGCGGCCGCGCATCCTGACCCATTCCGTTTCCAGGAGCGTGTCCAGCGTACCTTTGGACGTCTCCACGCCTCTGATGTCTTCGATTTCAGCACGCGTGACCGGCTGGTGATAGGCGATGATCGCCAGCACTTCGAGCGCCGCGCGCGAGAGCTTTCTCTGCTGGACGGAGTCCCGGCTCATCAGGAAAGCCAGATCGCCGGCGGTGCGGAAGGCCCAGGCATCGCCGACCCGTACCAGGTTGACGCCGCGCTTGGCATAGATTTCCTGCAGGTCCGCCATTGCGGCGGTGATGTTCACGCCCTCCGGCAGGCGCGCGGCAAGCTGTTTTTCGCTCACCGGCTCGGCGCTGGCGAAAATGATCGCCTCCGCCATGCGCACGGCTTCCGACAGCTGCAGCCGCTCGGCGGGGTTTTCGATGGAACCCTGCTCGGCCATCTCGTCTTCCGGTTCGTCCTCTACCTTGAACGGGATGACCGAAGCGTTGGCGCGTTCGCTCATGATACCACCTCGACTGCCCTGACACTTTGCGCGCGGCCGCGCAGATAGATCGGCGCGAACACCTGATCCTGCCGCACTTCCAATTTGCCCTCGCGCACCATTTCAAGCGTCGCCGCGAAGGAACTTGCCATCGCCGTGCGCTTTTCCTCCGGCGCCACCAGATATTCGATCAGAAAACTGTCGAGCGCCGTCCAGTCGCTGATCGAGCCGATCAGCCTTGCCAGCACCTCACGCGCATCCTTCAACGACCACACGGCGCGCCGGGCGATCGTCACATTGTTGATCGCCTGCTTCTGGCGCTGCTGCGCGTAGGCGGTGAGCAGATCATAGAGCGAAGCCGAAAAGCTGTTGCGCTTCTCGATGATGACCATTTCCGGCATGCCGCGCGCAAAGACATCGCGGCCGAGACGGTTGCGGTTGACCAGTCGCGCCGAGGCGTCGCGCATGGCTTCCAGCCGCTTCAGCCGAAATTGCAGCACCGCCGCCAGTTCCTCGCCGCTTTCGCCCTCCTCGCCCGGCTGTTTCGGGATCAGGAGCTTCGACTTCAGGAAGGCAAGCCATGCCGCCATAACCAGATAGTCGGCGGCAAGCTCCAGTCTGAGCGCCCGCACCTTCTCGATGAAGGCCAGATACTGCTCCGCGAGCGCCAGGATAGAAATGCGCGCGAGGTCGACCTTCTGGTTGCGGGCAAGATGCAGCAGAAGATCGAGCGGGCCTTCGAAGCCCGCCACGTCGACGACCAGCGACGGGTCGCCGGTCAGGCGTGAATCATCGTTCTCGGCCCACAGACGGTCCATCGGTGCGGCCTTCGCGGCCTTGCTTTCCAATGTCTCCGCCACTTGCCTTTCGTCCCTTCGGTTCAGGCCACTGCTTCGAAATAGGTGGCAAATTCAGCGCGCATCGCGATTTCGTCGGCGACGTCGCGGTTCTTTATATAGGTCAGCGCCCGCTCCGCGCGCTGCAAGGACTTGGCCGTGAGCGCCGTCGTGCGCGACGCGATCCCGGACATCTCCTCGAAAACGCCGTTGCAGTGAAGGACGAGATCGCAGCCGGCCGCAAGGATCGAGGCCGCCTTTGTAGGGAAATCCCCAGAAAGTGCCTTCATCGAGGTGTCGTCGCTCATCAGAAGCCCGTCGAAGCCGATCTCGCCGCGGATCACCTGATTGACGACCTTGGCGGAAGTCGTCGCCGGATTGTCGGGGTCGATGGCGCTGTAGACGACATGCGCGGTCATCGCCATCGGCAGCTCGTTGAGCGCCTTGAACGGGGCGAAATCATGCCGGCGCAGCTCCTCGAGCGGCGTATCGACGGTCGGCAGCGCGAAATGCGTGTCAGCGAAGGCGCGGCCGTGGCCGGGAATATGCTTCATCACCGGCAGCACACCGCCGGACATCAGTCCCTTGGCCGAAGCCCGGCCAAGCTCGATCACGGCATTGGGCTCCTTGCCATAGGCGCGCGCGCCGATGACGTCGCTGGCGCCTTCGACCGGAACGTCGAGCACCGGCAGGCAGTCGGCGGTGATGCCCAGGCGGGAGAGATCGAAGGCATGCAGCCGCGCCAGCAGCCAGGCGGCGCGGCGGCCGGCCTCACGATCATCGCGCCACAACGCGCCAAGCGCGCCGCCGGCCGGATAGTTCGGCGCCAGCGGCGGACGCAGGCGCTGCACCCTGCCGCCTTCCTGGTCGATGAAGACCGGAGCGTCAGGGCGACCGACACTGTCGCGCATCGAGGCGACGAGGTCACGGATCTGCTCGGCCTCGCCGATATTGCGCGCAAACAGGATGAAGCCCCACGGACGTTCGTCGCGATAGAAGCCGATTTCGTCCTCGGTGAGGGATTTCCCGGCACAGCCGAGGATCATGGATTTTGATTCGCTCATGCACACAAGCTTAAGGCTTTGGCCGGGCAAAGGGAATCACCCCTGCCCTGCGGCTCGCCAAAGCCCACAACGAAAAGCCGGCGCGGCCTCGCGGCGGCGCCGGCTTTGAGAGTCGGAGCAATTCCAGGAAAAGTGTGGAGCGGTTGGGCTCGGCGACTTCGCCGTAGCTTTCCGTCCGGAATTGCGTCAAACAAAAGATCGGTCGATCAGCGCGATACGAAGCAGTTGCCGCCGGCCGCCTTGTAGCTGGTGCAGAGCGCGATCGCGTCGTTGCGCGACTTCGCCGGAACGCGAACACGGTAGAACGTGCCCTTGCCCGCGACTTCCGCCTTGACGATGCTGGCCGTGCGGCCTGAAAGAACGCTGCCATAGCGGCGCTGCAGGTCCTGATAGGTCGACTGCGCGCTTTCGACCGTCGGCTGCGAGGCGATCTGCATCGACCACGAGCCGCCACCGGCTGCCACGGCCGGATCGATGGAAGCGACCTGGTCCGGCTTGACCTCGCCGACGATATCGACCGGCTGGTCGGACGGACGCGCCGGCGCCACCGGCACCGTTACGGGCGTGTTGGCCGACTGCGCCTTGGCTTCAGTCTTCTTCGCGGGCTTCACCGGCTTGACAGCCGGTGCGTCGGCCTGGACCGCGCCGGAAGCCACGGTTCCCGTCTGCTGGCCATCGGAAGCCGGCGCGACATGCTGCGGCGCCGGATCGCTCGGCTCGGCCGCCGCGACCTTCGGCGCAGCCGGAGCCGGATCCTCGCGCGGCACCAGCGAGCCGTCAGGCTTCACCATCATGGTCTTCACCTTGCGTGGTGCGACGGCGACGACGTCGTTGTTGGCCCCGTTGTCCGCATCCTGCTGCAGCACCTGGGCGATACGGTCTTCCGACTTCGGCGCCGGCGCCGCTGGTTGCGCGCTTGCCGGCTGGGCGCTTTCGGGCGCTGCCGCTTGCGCGACGCCAGGCAACGCTGCGTCTGGTTTGTCGGCGGTATTGGCACCAGCCGAGGCGTCGGCATCGTTGGGTGAAAGGTCGACGACGCGGCTCGGCGGCGGCTCCTTCGATACCAGGTCCACGGGCTGCTCGGTGGTATTCACCAGCTTCTGCTGCACCGGCTCTGCGGGCTTGGCCGCGCCGCCGCCCTTGGCCACCGCGTCATAAACCTTGTTGTCCTGGTTCGGCACCACCGTGCCGCCCGGATTTTCGGGCTTCACCTTGATCGGCGAATTGTCGGCCTTGACGATCACCGGAGTCTCGCTGCCGCCCTTGCCGCCGAAGGAGAAGGCGAGCGCGCCAAGGCCGCCGAGAACCACCACGGCGCCGACGAGCGCCGCGATCATCGTACCGCGCCGGCGCGGCTGTGCCGCCTCGCGCTCGGCAAGCCCGGGGATCGCCATCGCCTCGTCGAGCTCGGGATCGTAGTCGAGTTCGTCGTTGGCGAAATTGTCCGACTGCGAAACCGGCCGGCTGCCGGGCAGGTCGTCGGTGTCGTAATCGTTGGCGGCGGCAAACGAAGCCGGGGCGGCTGGAGCCGCCGGAGCCTCGGCGCGCAGGTCGCGACGGTCGTAGCCGTTGAAGCCGGCACTGTAGGATTCGTCATCATAGCCCCGGCTCTGCGCGGGCGCCGATGCGATCTCCGTCGCGTTCATGTCGGTGAGCAGGCTGGCGAATTCCGCGTCGAGATCGTCGTATGCGGATGCGCCCGGCTGGTCTTCTTCGAAGCTGAGTTCCGGAATGTCGAGGTCGTCCGCCAGCGCGACCACGCGCTCCGGCACATCGACCGTCTCGACATCCGGTACGTCGTCATGCTGGCGAGGCTGCGGCGTAGCCGCCGGCGCCTGCTTGGCATAGCTGGAATAATCCGACGCCGGTTCGCTGCGGTAGGCAGGCGCCGCCATCTGCGCTGATGCTGAAGGCGCGGCCGTCTGCAGCGATGCCGACGGCGCCGGCTGTGCCGCAAACGAAGCTTGCACAGGCGGAGCGGCGGTCGGGGTCGAGCGGCTCCACGACTTTGTCTGCTCGACGGACGTTGAATGCAGCCACTCGGGCGAATTTGCCGCAGACTTCGCCCTGGCGGCGGCCTCTTGCTCGGCCTCTATGCTCTTGGCGAAAGCGGCGCCGAAAGCGTCGTCGTCGAAATCAACGCCCGGCTCGATCCTGGAGGGCTCAGCCTTGGCCGAGGTTGCAAAATCCTGGCGGTCGAGCTCGCCGGCGAGCAGGTCGTCCAAGCCGCTCTCGACCGGCTGAACGCCCTGGCCGTTCTGCACCGGCTGGTGCTCGTCGAGATCCCAATCGAGATTGTCGGGCTCGGCCTTCTCGCTTTCGTAGCTCGCAGGTTGCGCAACCAGCCGCGGCGCGGGAACAGGCTCCTTGATCACCGGCATCGGCCGCGCGGTCATGGCGCCAAGCAGCGCATTGAGCTCGTCTTCCAGGCTACGCTCGCTGGCCGGCTTCGCCGGTTCTGCGGCCGCCACCAGCGGGACCGGAGCGGCGACGACGGGAGCCCGCTCGACCATGGCCGGCTGCAACACTGCGGCCGGCTCGACGGCCGGAGCTTGCGGCTCCTCGTTCAGCGCATCGCGGAAGCTCAGTTCGAAATCGTCCTCGAGGGTCAGCGCGGCGGCGGGGTCGGACGCGACAAGCTCGGGCTCGGGCTCGGCGGCAAAATGCGCCGTCCCGGTCGACGCCTCGACCATGGGTTCCGGCTCATCGCCAAGCGACGGCTCCGGCTCCTCAAAATCCTGTTCCTGGCCAAGATTCATGTCCCGACCGGGATCCATGTCGACATCGGTCATCGCCTGGTCGAAATGACCGGCAAAATCGCCTTCGGAAACCGGGGGCGCGGCCGCGTAAGCCTCGACCGGCTCGGCGGCTTGCGCATGCCGCTCCAGCTCTTGGTTCTCAAACGACAGCTCGTCTTCGAGCGACATCTGGACCGCATTGTCGAAATCGGCGTCGAACGCGCCTTCGCTCGCGGCTTGCACGGCTTCGACGGCATCCTGACGGGTGTCGGCAGGCTCATGATATTCGAGGTTGGCCGGCTTGTGATGGTCGAGCTGGAAATCCTGGTCCAGCGAAGCCGCCATCTCCTGATCGATCGGAAGATCATCCTCGAGCGCCGAGACATCGAGCGAACTGGCGACCGCCTTGTCGAAATCGTCGTCAAAAGCGACTTCCGGCTCGGGGGCTATTTCCGGTTCCGGTGCGAAATGCGGCTCTGGCGAGAAGTCCGGCTCCGGGGCAACTTGCGGCGCAGCAGCGAAATGCGGCTCCGGTGCGCGAGCCATGGCGAAGTCGGCATGGTCCGCCGCATCGTCAAAGACGAAATCCTGCTCGAAAGACGCGGTCAGCTCGTCGTCATTCGCGGCGACGCTGGCAGCCTCGAAGGCCGGCTCCTGCCTGATCTGATGCACGACAGCCTGCTGCGCGACCGGCTCGCTTTCCTCGACGGAATCGAACTCGCCCATCAACTCCTTCTCGAGGTCGATGTCGAAACCGTCCGCGTCGGGAGCCTGGTCAGCCGGCACGGCTTTCTCGGCCGCGGGAGCCGGCTGCCTCACCGGCTGGCGCGGGTCGAAACCCATGATCCGGGTCAGTTCCGCGAACGGATCGTCGGCGGCGATATCGTTGTGGTCGGCTACTTTCAGCGGGGTTCTGTCTGCCATTATTGTTCCCGAACTCGCACACAGTCGGACGCCATGGACGTCGCGCAGGGTTGGCCCTTACCAGCGCAATGTGGGCAAAAGGTGACAGGTTTTTTAGTTAAACCTAACGCATTTCGGTGGGCGCGTCTGCCCCGATCAGCGTCAGGCCGGAGGTCAAGACATCCGAAACAGCCTGCACCAGCCCTAGTCTGGCATAGGTTGATTCTCGGTCGTTAACCTTAACAAAACGTAAGTCCGGGTTGTCGTGGCCGCGATTCCATTGTGCGTGGAAGCCGGAAGCCAGATCGTAGAGGTAGAATGCCAGCCGGTGCGGCTCCAGCGAAAGCGCAGCGGATTCGATCAGTCGTGGGTATTCGGCCAGCTTCCGGATCAGCGCGATTTCGCCTTCGTCGGTCAGCGCCGCCACGGAGGCGGTGAGCCGGTTGCGATCGAAATTCGCCTCGCCCAGTTGCTCGCTCGCCTGCCGGAAAACCGAATGGCAGCGCGCCGACGCGTATTGAACGTAGAACACCGGATTGTCCTTCGACTGCTCGGTCACCTTGGCGAAGTCGAAATCGAGCGGCGCGTCGTTCTTGCGGTAAAGCATCATGAAACGGATCGGGTCGCGACCAACCTCCTCCACCACGTCGCGCAATGTGACGAAATCGCCGGACCGCTTCGACATCCGGACCGGCTCGCCGTCACGAAACAGCTTTACGAGTTGGCAAAGCAACACGGTGAGCTTGACGGTATCGCCGGCAACCGCCCGCGCCAGCGCTTCGAGCCGTTTCACATAACCGCCATGGTCTGCGCCGAGCACATAGATCAGATCGATGAAGCCGCGGTCGACCTTGTCCTTGAGATAGGCGACGTCGGCGGCGAAATAGGTGAAGGAACCGTCGGACTTGACCAGCGCCCGGTCCATGTCGTCGCCGACCGCGGTCGAGCGGAACAGGGTCTGCTCGCGGTCTTCCCAATCGTCTGGCTTCTCGCCTTTCGGCGGCGGCAGCTTGCCCTTGTAGATATGGCCCTTCAGCGTCAGGTCGGCGATTGCCGCCCGGATCTTCTTGGCATTGTCGGCATGCAGCGTGCGCTCGGAGAAGAACACATCGTGACGCACGTTGAGCAACGCCAGATCCTCGCGGATCATCGCCATCATCGCATCGACCGTGCGGTCCTTGACGATCGCCAGCGCTTCCTCTTCCGGCATCTCCAGCAGGCCGAGGCCGAACTCCTCGGCCAGCGCCTTGCCCACCGGGACCAGATAGTCGCCCGGATAGAGGCCGGACGGGATCTCGCCAATGTCCTCGCCGAGCGCCTCGCGATAGCGCAGCAGCGCAGAACGGCCGAGCACGTCGATCTGCGAGCCGGCGTCGTTGATGACATATTCCTTGGTGACGTCGTAGCCGGCGAAAGCCATCAGATTGGCTAAAGTGTCGCCGACCACGGCGCCGCGGCAATGGCCGACATGCATGGGGCCGGTCGGATTGGCCGAGACGTATTCGACATTGGCCTTGCGGCCGCCGCCGATGTCCGAGCGGCCGTAGTCGCGCCCCTCGCCGAGCAGCGCTGCCAGATGCCTGTGCCAGAACGCGTCCTTGAGCCTGAGATTGACAAAGCCCGGCCCGGCGACATCGGTCGAGGCAACGTCGGCATCGGCGCGGATCGCTTCGGCCAGTTTTTCGGCAAGCGCGCGCGGGTTCTGGCCGGTGGGCTTGGCCAGCACCATCGCCGCGTTGGTGGCGAGATCGCCATGGCTTGCATCGCGCGGCGGCTCGACCGTGATACGCGACAGGTCAGGCGCAGCCCCCTCCTTGTCTTTCAGGTCAAGGGCTTGGACGGCTTTTACGATCCGAGCGTTGAAGTCGGCGAAGATATTCATTGGAAGTGCTCTGGGCTTTAAGAGGCGACCGGCTGCTTGGCCGGCAAAATCGAGGCTCGCCCTAGCTCAAATCGGGCGTATGGTCAAACAGACGACGATGTTCCTTGAGCGCATAGGTGTCGGTCATGCCGGCCAGGAAGTCGGCGACGCTGCGCGCCTTGATGCGATCCTCGGCCCTGTCGAGCCCCTCGCGCCAGCCATCCGGCATGGCGCGTGGATCGGCGAAATAGACGTCGAACAGCTCGCGCACGATCCGCTCGGCGTCGGCCCGCACCCGCATCACTTCCGGATGCCGGTAAAGATGCTTGTAGAGGAAGGCCTTCAATTCCTTCTCGGCCGTGGCCATGCCTGCCGAAAAGGTCACCAAGGTTTCGCACGCTGTCCGCACCGCATCGGCACTGTCGGGTTTCAGGCGCTCGATATTGGCCGTGGTCGATACGATGACATCCTCGACCATCAACGTGATCTGCCGCCGCATCAGCTCGTGGCCGGTGCGGACGTCGTCAAGCTGAGGATATTTGGCGCGCACGCCGTTCAGGATCGAGCCCGGCAGGCCAACCTCCCTCAGCATGTCCAGCGTCAGGAAGCCGGAGCGCAGGCCGTCGTCGATGTCATGGGTGTTGTAGGCGATGTCGTCGGCGATGGCGGCGCATTGCGCCTCGATGCCGGCGAAGCGGTCGAGTTCGAGGTCATGCAGCTCCGAATAGTCGCGGATCGCCTGCGGCACCGGGCCCTTGAGCCCCTTCCCGCTCGCGTCGGTCAGCGGGCCGTTGTGCTTGACCAGCCCCTCCAGCGTTTCCCAGGTCAGATTCAGCCCGTCGAATTCGGCATAGCGCCGTTCGAGCCGCGTAACCACGCGCAGCGACTGCGCGTTGTGATCGAAGCCGCCCCAGGCGACCATTTTTTCGTTGAGCGCATCTTCGCCCGTGTGGCCAAACGGCGTGTGGCCGAAATCGTGGACCAAGGCGATTGCTTCGGCGAGATCCTCGTCGCCGCGCAAGGCCCGCGCCAGCGCGCGGGCGATCTGCGCCACCTCGATCGAATGCGTCAGCCGCGTGCGGTAGTGGTCGCCCTCATGCGCGACGAAGACCTGGGTCTTGTGCTTCAGCCGGCGAAAGGCGGTGGAATGGATGATGCGGTCGCGGTCGCGCTGGAACGGCGTGCGGGTCGGGCTTTCGGGCTCGTCGAACAGGCGCCCGCGCGAGCGCGCCGGGTCGCTCGCATAGACAGCGCGCGGCCGATAGCCGAATCCGATGTCGCCAAGAGCACCCTTGCCTTGCCGCTCGTCCATTGACCCACCAGTTGACTCAGGCCCGCCTGCTTCATACCTATCATGTGAAACCGAAAGCAAGGTGACGCCGATGGGCGCGGATGCCAAGACTGCCATGAAGGTCGAAATGACCGATGCCGCGGCAAAGCGGATTGCCAGGATTGTCTCCGGCGAACCGGGCAAGACGGCTCTGCGCGTCTCCGTCGAAGGCGGTGGCTGCTCCGGCTTTTCCTACAAATTCGATCTCGTCGGCGACCGCAATGACGACGATGTCGCCATCGAGAAGGACGGCGCGACCATCCTGATCGACGACCTGTCGCTGGTCTATATGGGCGGCTCGGTGATCGACTTCGTCGACGACCTGATAGGCCAATCCTTCCAGATCAGGAATCCGAACGCGGTCGCTTCCTGCGGCTGCGGCACCAGTTTTTCCATATGATCGGCTGAAACTTCGCAAAGCTTGAACCGGTGCAACCGGATAGCCATGGCTGTCGCTTGGCTATGGCAGGAATGCGAATGGATGGCCTTTCTAAAGGTCCGCGCAGGCAATACGATCGGCTTCGTCGAACGCCTTCCGTCCGGACAGCATCGAGGCCTGCATGAAGATCGTCACCTGGAACATCAACGGCGTTCGCGCCCGCATCGGCAACCTCACCCACTGGCTGACCGAGAGCGCGCCGGATATCGTCTGCCTGCAGGAAATCAAGTCGGTCGACGAACTGTTTCCGCGCGCCGAGATCGAGGCGCTGGGCTATAATGTCGAGACCAACGGCCAGAAGAGCTTCAACGGCGTCGCCATCCTGTCGAAGCTGCCTTTCGACGAGGTCAACCGCGGCCTGCCGGGCGACGATGCGGACGACCATGCCCGTTTCATCGAAGGCGTCTTTTCGACCGACCAGGGCGCCTTGCGCGTCGCTTCCCTCTATCTGCCGAACGGCAACCCGATCGACGATGAACGGAAGTTTTCCTACAAGCTGGCCTGGATGGCGCGGCTGGAGCGCTGGGCGCAGGAGCGGCTGCGGCTCGAGGAGGCGCTGGTGCTGGCCGGCGACTACAATGTCATCCCGGAGCCGGCCGATGCCCGGTTTCCCGAAAACTGGCTGGGCGACGCGCTGTTTCAGCCGCAGACAAGGCAAGCCTTTCGCCGGCTGAAGAATCTCGGCTTCACCGAAGCGGTGCGCGCCGCGACCGACCAGGCCGGCGTCTACACCTTCTGGGACTATCAGGCCGGCGCCTGGCAGAAGAACAACGGCATCCGCATCGACCACCTGCTGCTGTCACCGGAAGCCGCCAACCGTTTCTCGTCGGCCTCGGTGGAAAAGCACGTCCGCGCCTGGGAAAAGCCTTCCGACCACGTGCCGGTCGCGATCGATCTCAGCCTGCAGCCGGCCTAAAGCGCGTCGCGCTGAAACGGATTCAGGCGACGCGCTTTAGAGCCCAGCGATTCTACCAAACGCTGAACTGCTCTGACGGCGTTTCAAGCGTCCCTGGACCCTGATATCGCCACAAATCCGGTCTTTGATGCGGGTTGCTGTGGGGGTTGAATGGCGATCCGATTTCTTTTCTGGCCGGTCGGCCTTGCTTTGGCGCTTGCCGCGCCGGCGCCGTTGCTGGCGGCGCCAACCTGTCTTGCCAACGGCAAATCCTTCAATGTCGGCGAGACGGCGTGCCTGACGGTGGCCGGCGAAAGCCACCTCGCCCGCTGCGAAATGGTTCTCAACAACACGTCCTGGACCAGGATCAAGGACGAATGTGCGGGAGAAGCGCCAAAACCGCACCCGACATCGATCTCGACGCCCGGCCCGGCGCCCGCGGAGCCGACCGAGAACTGATACGCTGCTGATGTCGCCGAAGGCGACGAGGGGTCACCCCAGCTGCTGCAACTTTCCTCGAATCGGGGCTGGCGCTCACGCGAAACGACCCCCTCTGGCCGCTTCGGGGGCCATCTCCCCTCGAGGGCCTCAAGGGGGGAGATTATCCGGCGCTTACTGGTCGCCGTTATTGCCCTTGGTCAGGATGTCGTCGGCGAGCGAGATCGCGGTCCGGCGATCGGCCTCGCCGGCCGCGGCGAAAGCCTCTTCCTGCATGTTGCGGATCCAGGGCTGATCGACCGCCGGAGCCCGCTGCAGCGCCGCCGTCATCATCGCCAGGCCGCGCACGACCTTGCCGCTCTGGAACAGGAGATTGCCGAGCGTTGCCTGAGCGCCGGCATGGCCCTTCTCGGCCGCCAGTTGCAACCAGCGGCCTGCCTGCTTGACACTGGCCTTCACGCCGCCCTCGCCCTTGAGGAACATCTGGCCGATCTCGAACTGGGCGTTCGGATTGCGGTAGTTGGCGGCGGCGCGCATGTAATATTCCTGCGCCGCAACGTCGTTTTCCTCGACCGGGGTGCCGGGAATGCCCTTGCGCAGATAGTCGCCGAGCGCCACCAGCGCGTCCGACACATAGCTTTCTTCCGGCGAGCCGGGCTCGACATCCTGATCGACGATTTCCGAGAAGAACTTGAAGGCGGCATAATCGTCGCGCGTCACGCCGTCGCCCTCGGCATACATGCGTGCAAGCTTCCAGGTGGCGCCGATCTGGCCGTTCTCGGCGGCGTATTTATAGGCCTCGACCGCCTGGTCCTTGTGGCCGTTCTTGTAGGCGGAGAAGCCGAACTGGAACACGGCCCACGGGCTCGACTGCGGCTTCACCCCCGTCTTGTCGTCGAACACCTTGTCGTCGAAGGCCATGGCCTGCCCGACGGCGCCCAAGGTCGCAAGAGCGACCAGTGCCGAAAAGACAGACGACCTCAACACCTCAGATGTCCGCATAGCAGTGCGTTTCTTTGGCGGCACCCGGATGGGTTACCGCGCCGTCGCGGGCCGACCCTACGGTCTGCGCATATTTCCAGATCGCGCCGGACTGATAGTCGGTCTTGCGCGCCTTCCAACTCTTTGCCCGGGCCGCCAGCTCGGCGTCCGACAGGGCCACTTCGATCGTGCCTTTCACGGCATCGATCGAGATCACGTCGCCATCCTTGATCAGCCCGATCGGCCCGCCGACCGCAGCCTCCGGCCCGACATGGCCGATGCAGAAGCCGCGCGTGGCGCCGGAGAAGCGTCCGTCGGTGATCAACGCCACCTTGCCGCCCATGCCCTGACCGTAGAGCGCCGCCGTCGTCGACAGCATCTCGCGCATGCCCGGGCCGCCGCGCGGCCCCTCGTAGCGGATGACGAGAACCTCGCCTTCCTGGTAATTGCGCTGCGTGACCGCTTCGAAGCACTCCTCTTCCGAATCGAAGCAACGCGCCGGGCCTGAGAATTTCAGTTCCGACATGCCCGCGACCTTCACGATCGCGCCTTCGGGGGCAAGGTTGCCCTTCAAGCCCACAACGCCGCCTGTCTTGGTGATTGGCCGATTGGCGGGACGCACAACATCCTGGCTCTCATTCCAGGAAACGTGCTCCATATTTTCGGCCAAAGTGCGGCCAGTGACCGTCATGCAGTCGCCATGCAGATAGCCGTGGTCGAGCAGCGTCTTCATCAAGAGCGGAATGCCGCCGGCCTCGAACATGTCCTTGGCGACATATTTGCCGCCCGGCTTGAGGTCGGCGATATAGGGCGTCTTCTCGAAGATCGCGGCCACGTCGAACAGGTCGAACTTGATGCCGGCTTCATGCGCGATCGCCGGCAGGTGCAATGCCGCATTGGTCGAACCGCCGGTGGCCGACACGACGGTCGCCGCGTTCTCCAGCGCCTTGCGGGTTACGATGTCGCGCGGCCGGATGTTCTTGGCGATCAGCTCCATGACCTTTTCGCCGGAGGCGAAATTGAAGCGGTCGCGCATTTCGTAAGGCGCCGGCGCGCCGCAGGAATAGGGCAGCGCAAGGCCGATCGCCTCGGCGACGGTCGCCATGGTGTTGGCGGTGAACTGGGCGCCGCAGGACCCAGCCGAAGGACAAGCCGCCTGCTCGATCTCGAGCAGTTCGCCATCGCTGATCGTGCCGACCGAATGCTGGCCGACCGCTTCGAACACGTCCTGCACGGTGATCTGCCGGCCGCGATAGTTGCCGGGCAGGATCGAGCCGCCATAGATGAAGATCGACGGCACGTTGAGGCGCACCATCGCCATCATCATGCCGGGCAGCGACTTGTCGCAGCCGGCGAGCCCGACAAGCGCATCATAGCAATGGCCGCGCATGGTGAGCTCGACCGAATCGGCGATCACCTCGCGCGACACCAGCGACGATTTCATGCCTTGGTGGCCCATGGCGATGCCGTCGGTAACGGTGATGGTGCAGAACTCGCGCGGCGTGCCCTTGGCGGCCGCGACGCCCTTCTTCACCACTTGCGCCTGGCGCATCAGCGAGATGTTGCAGGGTGCCGCCTCATTCCAGCAGCTGGCGACGCCGACCAAAGGCTGCGCGATCTCGGCCGCCGACAGGCCCATCGCATAGAGATACGAGCGATGCGGCGCGCGCGCCGGACCAACGGTCACGTAGCGGCTGGGCAGCTTGGCCTTGGAGATTACCTTGGCGTCCATCATCGTCCTTGCCGCACACCCCGCGGCCGGTCCCATCGACGGGCCAACCTGGCACGCATCCCGAGACCTATCTCGGGTGCTCCGGGTTTATGGCGGGAAATGGGCAGTTCCCTCGGCAAGCCATTTAGCGCGGGGGTTGTTCATAAACTGTTGCCGAAACGTCACAATCGCATGGGACGCCGGTTGCGCGGCGAAATTGCAACAATGGGCGGAGAGACCAGGTTGAACCGGCGCCGCACAACAAGAAAGGCCGGGCGTTTCCCGGCCTTTTCGTTGAATTTTCAGAAACTTAGAACTTGATCTTGATTCCGCCAGAAATCGCCGTGATCAGATCGTTGCCGACGTCATAGGTGGCGTCTGTGCCCGCGGTATATCCATTCGCGTCAGTAAGCGTTCCGGAATGGCCGCTGGTCATGACGCCGATGGCACCCGCCAAGCGAAGCTCAATATTTGGCCGGGGCGTGTAGGCAACACCGCCGCCGAGCGTCCAGGTATCGGTTTGGACGCCATAGCCATGCGACGTTCCGCGATCCCAACTAAGCTGACCTGCGGCGCTCCATTGATCATTGAACTTGTGACCTACGCCGCCGGAAACAGTCCAGCCGTCACGATACATCAGGTCAAGAGAGGTAAGCCGGACCGGCCTGGGGGAAACCGATGTACACGCAGCCAAACCTCTGGTTTGCTCGGAACAGATCGGAACACTTTGGAGAGTGCTCCAGTTAACCCATTTGATCGAACCAAATGCGAGCCAGCCGGGAGCGATACCCGACTGCAGTTTCAATTCGACCGAGTCAGGCATGTACTGCGTGGAGCCGTAGATTGGGATCACGCCCTGACCAATACTCGTCAGATCCAGCGTACCCGAGATGTTGTCAAGCTTGACTTTCGAATTGTAGACCAAGCTGGCCCGAAGCGCGATCTCAGGGATTTCGTAGGCAACGCCGGCGCGCCAGCCCCAGCCGTTGGCCTCGAGGTCGACGCGGCCCATCGGTGACGGCCCAAATGGATTGAAACCCACCAAGCTTTCCTTGAAGCCTGAAATGTCTTGGTAGAAAACGCCGCCGATGAAGCGGAGCTGGCCCTTGCCGGCATCGAACTTGTAGGAGCAGGTACCGGCGTAGTTATTGCTCTTGATATCCGTTTCGACGTTCGAAAACGCGCCATTCCACGAGGCGCCAGGGGCGGTGTGGGCGCCCCACGGCTGTGAATAGTCGACCATACAATCCACGCCTTGGACGACCTGAGCCTTCACGCCGATGCGCGGCACCCAATAAGGCTCCGCACCATCGGCCGTGGCGCTGAAGCCGAAGGGGCTAAAGTCGGCCCCTCCAGGCCCCTTCGCATTCTTGTACTTGCGATCCGGCATCACATACGTAGCTTCCGCCTCGGTCGCGACCGGCGACGGGTCGAAAAGCAGATCGATGTCGTAGCCACCGCGCTCGAGACCGCCGGCATGTGCCGGATGCATCGCGGCGCCAAGCATGGCCAGCGAAAAACACCCTGCCCCGAACAGTGCTTTGAGACGCAGAATATTCATGGAAATCCCTCCCCGAAATACAAGTGGCTCAAGCTAGAACCAATTCGGGTTAACGACGCAACAACGATTTCAAGAGCTGTACATGTACATCTTGATTGCACCTATTTTTGCCATGGTGAGGGGCGACGCAATTGGCGCCTAAATCGCGACTACCGGCGTCAAACGATCGAAAAAATCCGAAGAAACTGCCCAAAACAGGGCAAAACAGCCCATTTTGGGGCTGGCGGGGCCCAATTGTTACATTATGGCAACAATGGGGCGCTAACTTTCCCTTTACGTCAAAATTAACGTAGCGGCACGCCTGTTTTCGAGGCAGCTAACGTACCGGAAAGCGCCTCGACGGCGAGGGCGAATCTCGCCGCTCAGCCGGCGTCGCGGACCCGGGTCAAAGCCACCGAAAGCTTCTCCTGCGCCTCGCGATATTCGGCGAGTTTCTCGCGCTCGGCCTCGACCACTTCTTCCGGCGCGTTGGCGACGAACTTCTCGTTGGAAAGCTTCTTGTGCAGGCGGGCGATCTCTTCGGTGACCTTCGCCAGTTCCTTCTGCAGCCGCGCGGCCTCGGCCTGGAGGTCGATCAGGCTGCCGAGCGGCAGGCTCACCGTCGCCTCGTTGAGCACGATCTGGGCCGAGCCCTTGGGCGGCGCATCGGCGAGCGCGATATCGCCGACGCGCGCCAGCCGCTTGATCGCCTGGGCGTGACGCTCGAGCCGCTCTTGCGTGAGGGTGTTGGCGCCGATCACCATCAGCGGCGCTATCGCCGCCGGCGGCACGTTCATTTCCGAACGCACCGAGCGGATGCCCGAGACAAGGTCGACCAGCCAGTTGATGTCGGCGGCGGCCTCTTCGTCCTCGAAGTCGGGCGACGGCCAGGCGGCATGGCAAAGCAACGAGGAGCGCTCCTTGCCCTCGCCCGCGGTCTGCGCCCACAACTCCTCGGTCATGAACGGCATCATCGGATGCAGGAGCTTGTAGATCTCGTCGAGCACGAAGGCGACGCAGGCCCGGCTCTCGGCCTTGGCGGCCTCGTCCATGCCCATGAACACCGGCTTCAACAGTTCCAGATACCAGTCGCAGAACAGATTCCAGACGAAGCGGTAGGCAGCAGTCGCCGCCTCGTTGAAGCGGTAACTGGTGATGCCTTCGGTGACCGCGCCCGCCGCCCGCGTCAGTTCCGTCAGGATCCAGCGGTTGACCGGCAGCTTGGCGTCGTTCAGCCAGAAATCGTCGTTGCGCGCGACCTCGTTCATCTCGGCAAAGCGCGTCGCGTTCCACAGCTTGGTGCCGAAATTGCGGTAGCCGGCGATGCGCGCCGGATCGAGCTTCACGTCGCGTCCCTGCGCCGCCATCACGGTCAGCGTGAAGCGCAGCGCGTCGGCGCCGTATTCGTCGATCAGGTCGAGCGGATCGATGACGTTGCCTTTCGACTTCGACATCTTCTGCCCGTTCTTGTCGCGCACCAGCGCGTGCACATAGACGGTGTGGAACGGCTCCTCGCGCATGAAGTGCAGGCCCATCATCATCATGCGGGCGACCCAGAAGAAGATGATGTCGAAGCCGGTCACCAGCACGTCGGTCTGGTAATAGGTCTTGAGCTCCGGTGTATGGTCGGGCCAGCCGAGCGTCGAGAACGGCCACAGCGCCGAGGAGAACCAGGTGTCGAGCACGTCCTCGTCGCGGGTCAGGATCTCGCCAGGCTGAAAATTCTCGAGCTTGTCCTCGACCCAGGCCTTCCACGGCCCTTCCAGCGCCAGATAATATTCGATTGCCGCAGCGAGTGCCTCTTCCTCGGTCTTCTCGACGAAGACACGCCCATCCGGCCCGTACCAGGCCGGGATCTGGTGGCCCCACCAGAGCTGGCGCGAAATGCACCAGGGCTGGATGTTCTCCATCCAGTCGAAATAGGTCTTCTCCCAGTTCTTCGGCACGAAATTGGTACGGCCATCGCGCACCGAGGCAATCGCCGGCTTGGCCAGCTCCGCCGCATTGGCATACCACTGCTCGGTCAGGAACGGCTCGATCGGCACGCCGCCGCGGTCGCCATGCGGCACGGCGTGCCGGTGCGGCTCGATCTGGTCGACGAACCCGCCCGCTTCCATCAGCTCGACGATCTTCTTGCGCGCGGCGAAACGGTCGAGCCCGTCGAGCTCGTCCCAGACGGTCTGGCGCTCCGGCGTGGCCTCGAGACCGTCGAGGAAGTCCTCGTTGTCCTTCAGCTTGATGGCCGCTTCGACCGTCAGGATATTGATCGCCGGCAGCTTGTGGCGCTTGCCGACCTCGAAATCGTTGAAGTCGTGCGCCGGCGTGATCTTGACCGCGCCGGACCCTTTTTCCGGATCGGAATACTCGTCGGCGACGATCGGTATTTTGCGGCCGACGATCGGCAGCACGACGTTGCGGCCGACCAGATCGGCGAAGCGCTCGTCATCCGGATGCACGGCCACGGCCGTGTCGCCGAGCATCGTCTCGGGGCGCGTCGTGGCGACCGTGATGAAGGTCTTCGGGTTCTGCGGGTCGAACGCCTCGCCTTCGATCGGATAGCGGAAGTGCCAGAGATTGCCATTGACCTCGTGCTGCTCGACCTCGAGGTCGGAAATGGCGGTGAGCAGCTTCGGGTCCCAGTTCACAAGGCGCTTGTCCTTGTAGATGAGGCCTTCCTTGTAGAGCGTGACGAAGACTTCCAGCACAGCCTTGGACAGGCCTTCGTCCATGGTGAAACGTTCGCGCGACCAGTCGGCCGAGGCGCCGAGCCGCTTCAGCTGGTTGAAGATCGCGCCGCCGGATTCGGCCTTCCACTCCCAGACTTTCTCGATGAACTGTTCACGCGTGAGGTCGCGGCGGTGGATCTGCTTTTCCATGAGCTGGCGCTCGACCACCATCTGCGTGGCGATGCCGGCGTGATCCATGCCGGGCTGCCAAAGCACGTTCTTGCCGCGCATGCGCTCGAAGCGCACGAGAATGTCCTGCAGCGTGTTGTTGAGCGCATGCCCCATATGCAGCGAACCGGTGACGTTCGGCGGCGGGATGACGATGGTGAAGGCTTCTGCCCCCTCCTCCGCGCCGGCGCCAGCCCGGAAGGCATCGGCCTCTTCCCAGATTTTGGCGATCTTCGGCTCGACGGTTTTGGCGTCGTAGGTCTTTTCAAGCATGGAGGAAGTCCGAACTGTCGGGAACAAGCGTCCGGTGTAAATCGGAAGGTCTTGGCCGAGTCAACCGCGAGAGCAGCGATCACTCCCACAGATAGGCCTGGCCTCGACCAGCGGCAATGCCGGCCGGCCGGACGGCAGCGCTCCCCCTAAGCAGCCTCAAACAAAAAAGCACCGCCCCAAGGCGGTGCTTGTGGGCCTGCGTGTTGCGGCAGCTTACTGCGCCCCGCGCGCCACGCGCTCGATCTCCTCGCGCACCAGCCTTTCGACCAGCGTCGGCAGGTTGTTGTCGAGCCAATCCTGCAGCATCGGCCGCAGCATCTCCTCGGCCATGTCATCGAAGCTCTTCTTGCCACGGCTGGCAAAAGCGTCGGAAAGCTCGCCGAAGGCAGCGGCAACCTGTCTGCCCGTATGCTCGGAAAGGATCGCTGGTCGAGCCGGCTGAGCCTCCGGTGCGGATACCTGGTAAGCGCCGGCATGCGGGGAAGCTTCCGCAGTCGGCTCTTCCTTCTCGATCTCGGGCTCCTCGATCTCGACCCGCGGCGCGGCTTGCGGAGCCCGGACGGCCGGTTTCGCGGTGACCGTGCCGCCTCCGGCCGCAGCGATTTCCCGCCGCCAATCGGCGACAATGGTTTCGGCGGTCTGCGGCGTGTTTGCCGCGGGCGGCTTGCTCGCGGCCGCCGGCGCGCTCGGCTCGACGGCGCTCCTGGCACCGACCTCCGCCGGGGTCGCCGGCGCCGCCTTCACCGGCTCGGGGCGAGCCTCGGCGCGCGCAAGCACCGGATCGGTCGCTGCAAGCTGGGCCTGGACTTCCGCCAGCGTCACCGGCTTGCGGGGGCCGGCGTCGGCATGCAATTCGGAACGAAAGGCGTCGACCTCGACATTTGGCACAGTAGCTGGGGGCACGGTAACCGCGGCTGGTTCCAGATCCTGGCGCAGCTCACTGGCTTCGGCCGGCTGCTTGCGCCCGGTGTCGCTGTCTTCGATGATCCTTCGGATGGAAGCCAGTATCTCTTCCATGGAAGGTTCGCGCTGCGCGCTGCTTGCCGTCGCCATCGTCACATCCGCCGCCCTAGTGACCTGATCAAGAACTTGACCTGATCAAGAACTTGACCTGTTCAAGAATTCCGTTCCTGCCCGGGCCGGAATTCGAATCAATGCCGACAGCGTAACCGACCGATCGCGATCCGAGAATCCCCAATCTGGGGACTCCTTGGATTTCAACAGATTAGGCGGCTTGGAGCCCTGGAGCCAGGCAGAAAGGCAAACGCCGCGCATCCATCGGATACGCGGCGTTTGACGGAAGCGTGGTGTCGGAAATCAGCGCCCGTCAGGCGTGCGCAGGCCGTACCACTTGTCCTTGACGGCGTTGTAATGCTCTTCCGGCTTGTATTTCGTCACCGCAAGGCCCAGCCGATCAACCGACAGGTGTCCCATCGCCGACAGGATGGCGTAGCTCGCCACGACCACGTCGCGTTCGGAACTCGCCTGGTTGATCTTGGCGGTGATGACGGTGTTCTGTGCGTTCAACACGTCCAGCGTGGTGCGCTGGCCGACATTGCGCTCCTCGATGACGCCGTTGAGCGCCAGTTGCGCGGCGTCGATAACCTGCCTGTTGGCATCCAAGCTTTCGCGTGCGGCGACATATTGCGTCCAGGCCGAGACCACGGCCTGGCGCACCTGATCACGGCTGACGTCGACCTGGATGCGAGCCTCGCTGAGCGATTCCTTATCTCGCCGCACAATTGCCGAGGTCCGACCGCCCGAATAGATCGGAATGGTCAGCGTGGCGCCGATATTGGCCGAAGTCGAGCTGCCGTTGGGGCGGCTGACGGAAGCAGGAGAGGAATGGCTGTAGTTGTCCGAAATGCCTGCGGAGGCGGTCACCTGCGGCAGCAGCGCGCCTTCCGAGGATTTCACCGAAAACGCCGCCGCATCGACGAGATGCTGGGTCGAAAGGATCGCCGGATGGTCAGCCGAAGCCACAGCCAGCGCGGAATCGAGATTCCCCGGCAACAGCTTGGCCAACGGCGAGGCCGCCTTGAGCTTGCCGGGTTCGTCGCCGACGATCTGATGATAGGTGGCGGCGCTCGCCAGCGCCGTCGCGCGGGCGGCGCTCAACTGCGCCACGGCGGTTGCGCGTGAGGCATCGGCCTGGGCGACGTCGGTGCGGGTGCCCTCACCAACCTCGAAGCGTGAACGGGCAGCGCGCGCCTGCTCGGTCAGGAACTGCAGGTTCTGCGCGGTCAGCGCGGCGACCTGGCGGTCGCGAATCACATCCATATAGGCGCTTGCCGCGTTGAACAGGATGTTCTCTTCGGTGTTGCGCAGGCTTTCCACCGAAGCCTTCACCTGTGATTCGGCGGCGGCGACGTTGTTCTTGGTCTGAAAGCCGTCGAACAGCGTCTGGTTGATCTGAATACCGAAGCTGCCGGTGGTCAGGTTTTGGGTGGCGCCCTGAACACGTGTGCTTGTGTAGTCGATGCTGCTCGAACCAGTGACGGTCGGGCGCCAGCCCGACTTGGCGATGGCCACGCCCTCATCTGTGACGCGCACGCCGGCGCGAGCGGCGTTGAGCTGCGAGTTGTACTGATAGGCCTTGGCGAGAGCGCCCGTGATGGTTTCGGCCGATGCGGCTAGCGGCGACAGCGCGGTGGCGGAGACGAGCGTAGCTGCTAAAATGGTCTTACGTACAAACGGCACGTTATTTCCCTCATTCGTTTTGCATGGGAACTACGCCACGTCGGCCTACCCTTACGGATCGGCCAGCGCCGCGTTGTTTATCGTTCCCCCGCTGACTGCCTCCCGAACTTCCGGTTAACCGATCAGCAACGATTGTCAGGCGCAAGCGATCATGACAGCGCCTTCGCTGCAAGGCAAAAACGCTCAGAATTCAAACGCGTGTGCGCGTTCGAAGCCCGGTAGTGGCTTAATTGCCGCATTAAAGGCCCGTCTTCCGGTTACAACCCCTCCTGCCTTGAAAAACAGCCGGGCCACGCCAGAGTTGCCTTGCCCTTCGACCACAACCAGACGTCCTTCTTCCGCAAGCTGATCGAGCAAGACCGGCGGCACTTCCTCGGCGCTGCCGCCGATGAAGATGACGTTATAAGGCCCTTTGGCGGCCTGGCCTTGCGGCAGCGGCCCGGTCACCACGGTGACGTTCTGGCAGCCAAGGCTGGAAAGCGTGGATTTCGCGGCCTCCGCCAGCGCGGGATCGCTCTCCAGCGCGACGACGGAACGCGCGAGCCGGGACAGCAATGCGGCGGAGTATCCGGAGCCGCAACCGACATCGAGCACCGAATCACCGGCCTCGATTTCAGCCAGTTGTAAAAGCTTTGCGAGCGGCGACGGCTCCATCAGATAACGCGCGCCGCCGCCATTGGCGCCGTCGGCGATGCGAATGTCCTCGTCGATATAGGCAAGATCCTGCTGCCCGGCGCCGACAAAGGCCTCGCGCGGGACGCTCAGCATCGCTTCGATGAGCGGCGCGCTGGTCACATCGGTGGTGCGGACCTGGCCGTCGACCATCTTCACGCGGCGTTCGGAGAAATCAGCGCTCATGTCCCAACAATCCGCTCCCCGCGCCAGACGCGCGGCTCAACTTCAACTGGAACCCCCGCTCCAGCACGACAGCGCTGGAGCCCGCAAGCATCTGGAGGCCTCGCCCGGAATCGAACCGGGGTGCAAGGATTTGCAGTCCTCTGCGTAACCACTCCGCCACGAGGCCTCGCATGCTCCCGGCGTTCCGAGCGAACTCATTATGTTGGCGCTCAAAGGTCGTCAAGCGCTGGCGCGTCATTCCCGACGCTTTCGCATGCGGCGCCAAAGTGGTGATTACCAATCGGTTGTGACCGGCCCGGGAACGTTCTGGCTGAGGCGCCGGGCCACCGCCGCAGGCTCATCGGTCGGGACGCCGCCGGCGTTCCCACCAGACGACGAATCGCCGCCGGTGGCGCCGGATCATCGCGAATTCATAGGACAGCACCAGCAGCCCGAGCGGAATCATCCAGAAACCGAGTATCGGCAGAAAACCCAGAATTCCGCCAAGGGTGAGCAGCATGCCAATCACGATTCGCAAGCCGCGCGACCGTGGCATCGCGAATTCGCGGCCGAAGATCGAAATCTTGCGCGCCGGGGCGCTGTCATCGTCAGCTGCCGTCATTCAAAACAAATCCCATCTGCTGGCGAAGCCATACCAAAAGGCGATAACCGACAGCTTTGTTCCGTGCCGGTGTGAAGCCCTTCATATGTGGGCATGCCGAAACGATGCCACAAATAGCCGCATTAAAAACTGGAGAAAAATTACGAATTGCTGCTTTGCAAAGACGAAAGGTGTTTGCTATAGGCTGCGCCACTCACGTCAGAGCCTCCGTTCCCCGGTAGCTCAGTGGTAGAGCAACCGGCTGTTAACCGGTTGGTCGCTGGTTCGAATCCGGCCCGGGGAGCCACCGTCTTTCAAGCGCTTAGCTTGTAACGACCTGCTGCCAAATTCCTGGCAAATTTCTTTCTGGGCTACATCTGCGGCTACAAACGAAAAGGTCCGGAGCCGAAGCCGCCGTCAATAGCCGGTTCGGATCCACGGATTGGTGTCGTACCCTAAGTGCGGATGGTCCAGGAAATTTGCGGCCCCATTTGACGGTCGCGCAACAACGGTGCCCGTCGATTTGCAATCCAGTTTCGGGGTCGTCTTGTTCCTAGCCTTAAGATGCGCTGCAGAACACGAGGTCGCAGCCTGAGCGGTGGCAACCTTTTTCTTCTCCTTCGCTACGGCTGCTCCGGTGGCGGCCAATACGATTGCTATGCCAAAGACAATGAGTTTCTTCATGGAAAACGCCCTCACCCGAAATGGTTGCGCCTAGTTTACATCGGGTAATGATGGGTTTCATCATCGATTAGAATGACGAGGCAGTCGCATAACCATTGAGGCCCGCGAACAAAAAGGCCCGGAAGCCTAAGCCGCCGGGCCTGTCGTTTCGCAAGCGTAATAATATTACAAGCCGCTGTAGCTCTCGCATTCGCGCTCGTCGCCTTCCGGCAACGGAACAGTTTCCGATCCTCGCGAGTTTCTAACGCAGGCGGACGCGTCCCGATTTGAAGGCGGTCATTGTCATGCAACAGATCGACGACACCAAAAAGCTGGCGAAGCACCTCGATGAAAGGGAGCGGCAAAGCCTGATCCGTGTCAAGGAAACGCAGGAACTCATCGAGAAGAACCGCCGGCACATCGAGCGGTCCCGTGAACTGTCTTCCAGGCTCTTGGCAGGGTTAGCAACCGGACTTGAGAAAGCTGCGCGTGAGTAGGGTTTAAGGACAAGGCGTCCAGCCCTTTCCGCCTCCGCGCGAAAAGCGGTGGAACGTCATCAACCGTGAATTTCATGCATCCGTGCTAATATAACCTCTGCTTCAGCCGGCTCCCCGCCGAGTCGGCAAGGCCCGGCGGTTCATCCCAACGCACCCCAACGCGGAACTGTCGGGCCGCTAAGGGCAAGGCGTCCACCGCTTGCGCTGCTCCCCCGCGATCCTAGATTATCGCCCTCGCCGACAGGTATCGACATACTCTTCGACATCACCGCCTCGGCTCATTTCGCCCGCACCGTGGCGGCGGTGGCCAAGCACATAGACCAGCATCATAGAGGACATTCATGACCCGCCCGCAAGGAACCATCGCCCCGATCCTGACGCCGTTCGAAGACGACGGCCGCATCGCGCGCGATCTCTGGATATCCCACGCCAAATGGGTGCTCGGCCAGGGCGCGCATTTCCTCTCGCCCTTCGGCACGACAGGTGAAGCGCCGTCGGTGTCGCTCAGCGAGCGCATGCAAGCGCTGGAATGGCTGGTCGAGGCCGGCATCGCGCCGAACCGGCTGATGCCTGGAACCGGCGTCACCGCGCTGCCCGAAACGGTCGAGCTGTCGGCGCATGCCGTCGGCCTCGGCTGCGCCGCGGTGATGGTGCTGCCGTCCTTCTTCTACACCGGCGCCGGCGACAACGGGCAGGCACGCTATTACAGCGAACTGATCGAGAAGGTTGCAAAACCTTCGATGCGCGTGATCCTCTACCACATCCCGCAGAACTCGGGCGTGCCGGTCAGTCCCGCCCTGGCGGCCCGGCTCAGCAAGGCCTTTCCGGAGACGGTGGTCGCCTACAAGGACAGCGCCGGCGACTGGAACAACACCGCCGCCGTCATCGCCGCCGCGCCCGATATTTCGGTCTTTCCGAGCTCCGAGGCGCAGCTCACCAAAGGTCTCGCCAGTGGCGCGGCCGGCTGCATTTCGGCGACGGTCAACCTGAACGCCGCCGCCATCCGCCGGCTCTATGATGCGGCCCGGAAAGGCGAGGACGTCACCGAGGCCGATGCCGCCGTCAAGGCGTTCAGGAAGGTGATCCAGGACGCCGGCCTGATCCCGGCGATGAAGGCGGTGCTTGCGGTCCGCACCAGTGACAGGCGCTGGCTGAACCTGCGCGCGCCGCATGAGAATGCGACGCTGGAGAACGGGCAGACTCTGCTTGCCGCGCTCGGCAGCGCCGCTGATCATATCGGCCGCAATTGAGGTCGCGATGTCGGCGCGCCCAACCGTCATCCTGCACACAGACAAGCCGGCCGGCGCCATGGCTGTGCTTGGCGAGACGCATCCGGACCTCGATGTGCATGCCTGCGAAACCTACGCCGGCCTTGCGGCGTTGATCGAACGGACCGCCGCCGAAGTGGTCTATTCCATCCGCTTCGACGGCACGCCGCGCTATCCGCGCCAGGCGCTCACCGAGAGCCGGACAGTGAGATGGGTGTCGATCGGCGGCTCCGGCACCGACCATCTCGGGCGTTGGGATCCGACGCGGGTGACGGTGACCAATTCCGCAGGCGTCGCGGCCGGCATGCTGGCCGAATATGCGCTCGGCGCCATGCTCTCCTTCTCGCTCGACCTGCGCGGCTTCGAGCGTCGGCAAGAGGCTCGCCAATGGGGCGGCGGCCGCGTCGAGCCGATCGAGGGCAAGACCGTCCTCATCGTCGGCCTCGGCAAGACCGGCGAGGCCGTTGCGCGCCGCGCACAGGCAATGGGCATGCGCACGCTCGGCATCCGCGCCCGACCGAAGCCGATGCCGTCGCTCGACGAAGTGCGAGGTCCCGACGCACTGCTGGCATTGATTGGCCGTGCCGACTTCATCGTCTGCTGTGTGCCTTTGCTGCCTACCACCCGCGGCCTGCTTGGCGAGGCCGCCTTTGCCGCGATGAAGCCGTCCGCCGTCCTCATCGACATTTCGCGCGGCGGCGTCGTCGAGGAAGCCGCGCTGCTGAGCGCGCTCGACAACAAGCGGATCAAGGGCGCGGCGCTCGACGTCTTCGCAACCGAGCCGCTGCCTGCGGAGCATCCGCTCTGGAGCTACGACAATGTCGCGGTCACGCCGCATTGCGCGGCCGTCTATGACGGCTGGGACATCAAGTCGGTGCGCATGTTCGCCGACAATCTGGCGCGCTACCGCCGCGGCGAGCCGCTGGAAAACGTGGTCAATCCGGAACGCGGTTACTGAAAAGCAATTCCAGGAAAGTGCGCCGCGGTTTTCCGTCCGGAATTGCGAAGAAAAAGAAATCGGAAGGGAACAATCCTATGTCACAGGACAGGCGCGGCGGTGGTCGCAGATCGAAGCGATGAGCGATGCGGCGATAGCCCAGGGCGGCGAGAGCCGATCGGCCGCCGGCGGCCGCAACGCCTGGCTGATCGCGATCGTCGTCTCGATCGCGACCTTCATGCTGGTGCTGGATACCTCGATCGCCAACGTCGCGCTGCGCAACATCGCCGGCAGCCTGGCCGCCGGCATGGACGAGAGCACGTGGGTAATCACCACCTATCTCGTCGCCAACTCCGTGATCATCCCGGTCAGCGGCTGGCTCACCAGCGTCATTGGCCGCAAGCGCTACTACATGATCTGCGTGGCGACCTTCACGCTCGCATCGCTGCTGTGCGGACTGGCACCCAACCTCCCGACGCTGATTGCCTTCCGCATCCTGCAGGGGATCGGCGGCGGTGGCATGGCGCCGAGCGAGCAATCGATCCTCGCCGACACTTTCCCGCCGGAGAAGCGCTCCCAAGCCTTTGCGCTCTACGGCATCGCGGTCACGGACAGGAGATCGGCCGCCAGGCGTCGCTGCTCGCCTATGTCGATGTTTTCTTCTATTGCGCGGTGCCAACGGCAGTGCTTGTGCCGCTCGCTTTGCTGCTCCGGCCGCCCAAACCCGCGCCGGCGAAGCATTAGCTATTCCGCCATCCGGAGCTTGCGCCTTAGCGTCCTCCGCGCCAAGCTGGCGGCTTCTGGAGGGACGTCATGCGCAACATTACGGCATCGGGGCTGTTTTTGGCGGCGGCATTTCTCACGACCAGCGCGAATGCTCTGGACAGCTCGAACACGCCGGTCGTGGTGACGCCGCTGGCGTCGAAGACGACGACCGCGTCCGGCCAACCGATCACCCTGCCGCAAAAGAATGTCGAGGTTCAGGTCTCTGCCTATCAGATCGCCCCGGGCGCGACGCTCCCCGTGCACAAACACCCCTTCCCGCGCTACGCCTACGTCGAGCAGGGAACGCTCAAGGTCACCAATGTCGAGACTGGCGCCGCCAACACCTACAAGACCGGCGACTTCATCGTCGAGATGATCGACCAATGGCACCAGGCCACCAACATCGGCGCCGATCCGGTGAAGCTGTTGGTGATCGACCAGGTCGAACAGGGCACCAAGAACACGATCCTCAAGCAGTAAGCCGACAGGCGTCCGCTACGAAGCTGGCGCCCGTTTGTTGCCTCACCCCCAGGCCCCAACGGGTTGCCGCGTGGTGGCGTTCAGGCGGTTGAAGGCGTTGATCAGGGCGATCTGGATCACCAGGGCGGCGAGCGCCTTGTCGTCATAGTGGCGGGCGGCCTCATCCCAGACGTCGTCAGGTACAGCGTCGGAGCGGTCGGCCAGCCGCGTCGCGGCCTCGGCGAGTGCAAGGGCCGCGCGTTCAGCACCGGTGAAGTAAGGCGTTTCGCGCCATGCGGACACGGCAAAGATCCGCTCGTCCTTTTCGCCGGCTTTCTTCAGCTCGCGCGCGTGCATGTCGACGCAGACTGCGCAGGCATTGATCTGGCTGGCGCGAAGATGAATGAGCTTGCGCGTGACATAGGGCACATCGCCGGCTTCGGTCGACTTGTCGAGCGCCAGCAATGCCTGCATTGCGCCGGGAATGAGCATCACCGGGTTCTTCAATCTTGCTTCCATCGTCCGTCTCCTCGGAACCTTGCGGCCGATAGTGTCCGCACCATTCAATAACTTTTCAGTTATGAGTTATCCATAACTTTGGAGTTATGAATTGTCAAGCGACTTCCACGGCTGGACCGATCGTTGCCGCTTTCGCGACGACCCGTCCGATGCTAGGGCTGGCCATCTCCTCGAAAGCATGGATGGAAACCGGTGGCGGACACGCAAAGACCCCTGATCGAAATCTGCGTCGAAGGCATTGAGGGGCTGCTTGCCGCGCAGGCTGCCGGCGCCGACCGGGTCGAGCTCTGCGCCAGCCTGATCGAAGGCGGCATCACGCCGAGCCTCGGCACGGTGCGCGCCGCGCTTCAACGCGCGACCATCCCCTTCCATGTCATCGTTCGGCCGCGCGGCGGCGATTTCCTCTACAGCGAGGCCGAATACCGCTCGATGCTGGCCGATGTCGAAGCGCTTCGCGAGCTCGGCGTGGGCGGCGTCGTCGTCGGCTGCCTGACCGCCGACGGAGCCATCGACGAGGCGCGCATGGGCGCACTGGTTGAGGCTGCCGGCCCCCTCAACGTCACCTGCCACCGCGCCTTCGACATGACGCGCGATCCGACCGAGGCGCTCGAAGCCCTGATCCGCTGCAAGGTGGGCCGTGTGCTGACCAGCGGCCAGCGCGATACGGCGGTCGAAGGTCTCGAGCTGCTGGCACAGCTTGTTCGCCAGGCGGGCGAGCGCATCATCATCCTCGGCTGCGGCGGGCTGGCGCCCGACAATATCGGTGAGGTGGGCAAGCGGACCGGACTGACCGAGATGCATTTCGCCGCGCTCGCGGACGTGCCGAGCGCCATGCGCTACCGCAACCGGAATGTCGGCATGGGCGGCACCGACCTCGACCGCGAATACCGCAACACGGTGACCGACGAAGCCCGGGTCGCGGCAACGATCGCGGCCGCGCGGGCCTGATGGCAACGACGATGACCAAGGAATTGCTGCCGATCGAACGCGTCTCGCCCGACGACGAGGCCGTCATCCTCGCGCTCAACAACGAGCACGCGGCAGAGCTGTCCTGGTTCGAGCCGGAACGCCTTTCATTCCTGCTCGGCGAAGCTTTCTACGCCCGCCGCATCGGCGCGCTTGAAGCCTTCATCATGTGCTTCGACCAAGGTGCCCGCTACGACAGCCCGAACTTCCTCTGGTTTCGTGAGCGCTATCCGCGCTTCGTCTATGTCGACCGCGTGGTGGTCGCAGCCGAGGCGCGTGGCCGCGGCCATGCCCGCCGCCTCTATGAGGATCTGTTTGAGCATGCCCGGCGCGCCGGCCACACGATCGTCACCTGCGAGGTCAATGCCGATCCGCCCAACCCGGCTTCCGATGCCTTCCACGCGGCACTCGATTTCGCCGAAGTCGGCGATGCGGTGATCCACGGCGGCAAGAAGTCGGTGCGCTATTACGCAAAACCGATCGCCGCCTGAACGCGCTCCGAACGCTGCTGGCCAGAAAAACAAGCCGCAGCTAATATAGCCGCTCCACTGGCTGGGGGCGCGGCATCATGGCGAGCAATGTCTTCCGCTTCGACGAAAGCTGGAACATCCCTGAAGGCACCCCCCAGGAAGTATGGGACGTGCTCTCGGACGCCCAGTTGCTGCCGCTCTGGTGGGGCGATGCCTATAAGGAGGTCGAGCCGCTCGACAAAAAGGGCAAGGGCGTCGTCGGCGCGCGCGCCACGGCCAGGGCACGCGGCGCCCTGCCCTATGAGCTGAACTTCATCATCGAGGCCGCCGAGCTCGAGCCCGGCCGGCTGGTGGTGGTGAAGACCTTCGGCGATTTCGACGGGGTGTGGCGGGCCGAATTGTCGCCGTCGGGAACCGGCACGCATGTCGACCTGATCTGGCAGGTGACGGTCGAGAGGCCGATCCTCAAACTCCTGGCGCCGCTGCTGAGGCCGGCCTTCGCCTGGAACCATCGCTGGACGACACCGCGCGGCGAAGCCGGCCTTCGCCGTTACCTGGCCGCGCGGAAAAACAGCAAGGCCTGACCGATAGTCACCAGTTGCGGTTGAGCCAGCCGCGAGCGGGTTTTTCGACGATGTAGTAGCTCCCAAGCGCGCAGGCGAACACGACCGCCAGCATCGGGATCGGCGCGCTGCCGCGCTCATCGACGAATTTGTAGAAAGGCTGCTGCCAGAGATACAGCGAATAGGACCATAGCCCGAGCATCACCATCGGTCGCGATGACAACAGTCCCGTCAGGGCGCCGCCCGCGAAGTCGAGCGTGTTGACCGCCAACGCCAGCAGCGGCACGCCGAGAAGATAGTGGATCGGGGTCGGCACAGGATCGAGGAACAGCAACACGCCGCCAACCGCTGCCGCCAGCGCCACATGCTGACTCTTCAGGAAAGCCGGCAGGTGGCCGTCTACCTTGAGCAGGCAGATCGCGGCGGACAGCAGGATCGAGGCGATATGCACATCGGTGCGCCAATAGCTGGTCTCGTAGCTCATGCCGAGAACCCCGTACGAAATGCCGCCGTTGGCCATTGCCAGCAGCGCCAGCACCAGAAGCAGCCGCACGACATTCGCCCTTGCGGTGACCACCACGCTGATCAGCGCCAGGAGGATATAGGAATGCTCCTCGACGCAGAGCGACCAGATGTGGTCGAGCGCGCCCGCGCGGTTGATCAGGATGCCGGCGTAATTGTAGGTGAAGGTCAGCGCCGTCAGCGCCGCCTTCCATTTGAAGGCGATGTAGGTGCCGGTAAGGCCGATCATGGCGGCGATCACGAACACAAGCAGCGCGGGATAGATGCGCGAGAAGCGGCGCTTGAAGAATTTCTTCAGCGGAAAGCGCTCGATGAACAGGATTTCGCCCATCAGCCGGCCGCTGAGCACAAAGAAAAACTCGACGCCGAGAACGCCGAAATTGATGCCGGGAACGGGGAAAAAATGGCCGATCAGCACCAAGGCGATCGACAGGCCGCGCCAGCCGTCGAGATAGGCAAGTCTTGCCCTGGCTTCCTTGTCGGCTGCGGCCCGCGGTAGGACAACGGACGCTGCGGAGATGTCGGTCATACCGTGCCTTCGCAACTCGAGGTCCGCATGCGAAGCGTTGCTCGCGCCCCGGACCATCTGGTATTCCCGCCGGATTTATTTTGCAGTGCGGGATAACTTTGTGCAAGTGCGAAGCCGCAATTTGACCGGCGTTTCCGCTCAAACCTTTGTTATGGCAAAGAAAAAGGGGCCGAGGCGGCCCCTTCTTTCATCCGTGGCGCCGCCGTTCAGGCGTTGGCCGCGGCCACCGCGCGCCTCGCCATCACCGCGATGAGATTGGCGCGGTAGTCGGCGGAGGCATGGATATCGCTCATCAGGCCCTTTGCCGGCACTTTGAGGCCGTCGAGCGCCGCGGCGTCGAAATTCTTCGCCAACACCGCCTCGACTTCCTTGGAGCGGAAGACGCCGTCCTCGCCAGCCCCGGTCACCGCCGCCCTCGCCCCATCCTTGCCCTTGGTCACGAACACGCCGACGATGGCGTAACGCGAAGCCGGGTTGCGGAATTTCTGGTAGGCCGCCTTGGCCGGAGCGGTGAAGCTCACCGCTGTGACGATCTCGCCCTCCTTCAGCGCCGTCTCGAACAGGCCCTTGAAGAATTTGTCCGCCGCGATCTCGCGCTTGTTGGTGACGATCGTCGCGCCCAGCGCCAGCAACGCCGCCGGATAGTCGGCCGCCGGATCGTTGTTGGCGATCGAGCCGCCGATCGTGCCCTTGTAGCGCACTGCCGGATCGCCGATCATTGATGCCATATGCGCAAGCGCCGGGCAGGCCTTCCTCAGCTTCTCGTCGGTCGAGACGTCGTAATGTGTCGTCGCCGCGCCGATCGTGACCGTCTTGCCGGACACGTTGACGCCCTGCAGCTCCTTCAGCCGCGACACATCGACCAGGTCTGACGGTGCCGCGAGCCGCGTCTTCATCGCCGGGATCAGCGTCATGCCGCCGGAGAGCAGCTTGGCATCGCCATTCTTCAAGAGCTTGGCGGCCTCAGTGACCGAGGCGGCGCGGTGGTAATTGACTGAGTACATGGGATCCTCCCCTGAAGTGGTTAGGCAGTAGTGAGTAGTGAGTAGTGAGTAGTTAGAAGGGAATGGTTGCGGCCGACTCCCTATTCGCTACTCACTACTCCCTACTCACTCATTTTTTTGCACGGATCGCCGACCACACGGTCGAGGGCGACGCCGGCATGGCGATGTCGACGACGCCCAGCGCATCGGTAATGGCGTTGATGACCGCCGGCGGCGAGCCGATCGCGCCGGCCTCGCCGCAGCCCTTGATGCCGAGCGGATTGCCGGGACATGGCGTGTTCGAGGTCGAGACCTTGAACGACGGCAGGTCGCCGGCGCGAGGCATCGTATAGTCCATGTAACTTGCGGTGAGCAGCTGGCCGTTGCCGTCATAATATGCGCCTTCGAGCAACGCCTGGCCGACGCCTTGGGCGATGCCGCCATGCACCTGCCCCTCGACGATCATCGGGTTGATGATGTTGCCGAAGTCGTCAGCCGCGACGAACTGGACGATCTCGGTCGTTCCGGTCTCCGGATCGATCTCGACCTCGCAGATGTAGCAGCCGGCCGGGAAGGTGAAGTTGGACGGATCGTAGAAGGCGGTTTCCTTCAGGCCGGGCTCCATGCCGGCCGGCAGGTTGTGGGCGGTATAGGAGGCAAGCGCCACCTGGAACCAGGGCAGGCTCTTGTCGGTGCCGGCAACCTTGACCTCGCCATTCTCGATGACGATGTCGCCCTCGTCCGCTTCGAGCAGATGCGCGGCGATCTTCTTGGCCTTGACCTCGACCTTGTCGAGCGCCTTGACGACAGCCGACATGCCGACGGCGCCGGAACGTGAGCCGTAGGTGCCCATGCCCATCTGCACCTTGTCGGTGTCGCCGTGGACGATCGAGACCGAATCGATCGGCACGCCGAAGCGCTGGGTGACCAATTGCGCAAAGGTGGTCTCATGGCCCTGGCCGTGGCTGTGCGAGCCGGTCAGAACCTCGATGGTGCCGACTGCGTTGACGCGCACCTCCGCCGATTCCCACAAGCCGACGCCGGCGCCGAGCGAACCGACCGCCGCCGACGGCGCGATCCCGCAGGCCTCGATGTAGCAGCTCATGCCGATGCCGCGCAGCTTGCCTTGCTTGGCGGCGTCCGCCTTGCGCCTGGTGAAGCCGGCATAGTCGGCGGCCTTCATCGCCGCGTCGAGCGAGGCGTTATAGTCGCCGGCGTCGTAGTTCATGATCACCGGCGTCTGGTGCGGGAAGGATGTGATGAAGTTCCGGCGCCTCAGCTCCGCCGGCGACACGCCGAGTTCGCGCGCGGCGGTCTCCATCGTGCGCTCCAGAAGATAGGTCGCCTCCGGCCGCCCTGCCCCGCGATACGCATCGACAGGCGCGGTGTTGGTGTAGACGGTGCGCACATTGGCGTGGATCGCCGGGATGTTGTACTGGCCCGACAGCAGCGTGGCGTAGAGATAGGTCGGCACGCAGGACGAGAACAGCGACATGTAAGCGCCGAGATTGGCGATCGTGTCGACCTTGAGGCCGGTGATGCGGTTGTCCTTGTCGAAGGCCATCTCCACCGATGAGACATGGTCGCGGCCATGCGCGTCCGAAAGGAAGCTTTCGGTGCGGTCGGCGACCCATTTGACTGGAACGCCGGTCTTCTTCGACGCCCAAAGGCAGACGATCTCTTCGGGATAGATGTAAATCTTGGAGCCGAACCCGCCGCCGACATCGGGCGCGATCACGCGCAGCTTGTTTTCCGGCGCGACATTGTAAAAGGCGCTCATCACCAGCCGTGCGACATGCGGGTTCTGCGACGTCGTCCAGCAGGTATAGTGGTCCTCGCCCTTGTCGTAGTGGCCAAGCGCGGCGCGCGGCTCCATGGCGTTGGGCACCAGGCGGTTGTTGACGATCTTCATGCGCGTGACATGGACCGCCGACTTGATCGCCGCGTCGGTCGCCTTGGCGTCGCCGATCTCCCAGTCGAAGATCAAATTGTTGTCGGACTCGGCATGGATCTGCGGCGCGCCGGGTTGAATGGCCTTCGTGGCGTCGACCACGGCCTTCAGTTCTTTATAGGTGATCTCGACCGCTTCGGCCGCGTCGCGCGCCTGGCCCTTGGTATCGGCGACGACGATGACGACGGCGTCGCCGACATAGCGCACCTTGTCGACCGCGAGCGGCGACCAGGCGCCCATCTTCATCGGCGTGCCGTCCTTCGAATGGATCATCCAGCCGCAGATCAAATTGCCGATGCCGTCGGCCTTGAGTTCCTTGCCGGTCAGGACGCCGACGACGCCGGGCATCGCCTGCGCCTTTTTCACATCGATCTTCTTGATCTGCGCATGCGCGTGCGGGCTGCGCACGAACACGGCATGCTTCATGCCGGGAACCACCATGTCGTCGACATAACGACCGCCGCCGGTGATGAATCTTTTGTCTTCCTTGCGCGCCACGCGGGCGCCGACGCCTTCGATACCCATCAGAAATTCCTCCCGAAAATAGTGAGTAGGAAAGTAGTGAGTAGTGAGTAGTGAGATGGAGCCGCCTTTTTCAGGCCGAACTACTCACTACTGACTACTCACTCGCCCTCAGGCCGCTTGCCTGGCCTTGCCCTTGGCGCCCTTCGCCATCGTTTGCGATGCGGCGAGGATCGCCTTCACGATGTTGTGGTAGCCCGTACAGCGGCAGATGTTGCCTTCGAGTTCGGTGCGCACCGTCGCCTCGTCGAGGCCCTCGGGATGACGCGCGATCATGTCGGTCGCCGTCATGATCATGCCGGGCGTGCAGAAGCCGCATTGCAGCCCGTGATGCTCCTTGAACGCGGCCTGCACCGGATGCAGTTCGGCGCCGTTGGCCAGCCCTTCGATGGTGACGATGGTCGAGCCCGAAGCCTGGACGGCCAGCATCGAGCAGGATTTCACCGCCCGGCCGTCGACATGCACGACGCAGGCGCCGCATTGCGAGGTATCGCAACCGACATGCGTTCCGGTGAGACCGAGGTTTTCTCGCAGGAAATGCACCAGCAGCGTTCGGTCTTCGGCGCTCCCGCTGACCCGTTTCCCATTCACAGTCAACGACACGTCCGACATGCAACCTCCCTAGGGTATCAACCTTGGTTATCGCGTTGCCGATGCCTGCTTGTTCTGATGCTTCGGCAGTGCGTTGTTCGCGTACCGTACAACGGGCAAAACAGTGCTGCCAGCGCTCCGCTCCTTGTACTTTCGGTCATGGCCGGCAAGCTGTTGAGCATGGCGCCCGGCCCATTGCCAAATCAGGGATTGAGGGCAAAGATGCCCTCGACGCGAGGCGTGCCTGACACCATAAGAAAAGACACGCATAAAACAAGAAAAGACACGCAAAAAAAGCGTCGGAGGAATTGCGGAGAAGGCAGCTGGCCAGTTCGAGCACACGCTATGCATCGGGCCTTTCGGCGCTCACCACGGATGAGCCCGACCCAAACGCCTTTGCCCGGGCCATCGCAGCCGAGGCGGCAATCGTCGACGCCGGCTTCGCGCTTCTGTTCTTCTCCCAAAGCCTGGTCGACGCGGCGGCCCTCGCGCAAGCGCTTGAAGTGCACGCGCCGTCGCTCGCCTATGCCGGCTGCTCGACCGCCGGCGAAATCACGCCGCAGGGGCTGGAGGAAGGGCATATCCTTGCCCTGCTTCTGCCGTCGGCATCGTTTTCGACCGTCTCCACCATGGTCGAAAACCTCTCCTCGTCAGGCATGGACAGGATCACCGGCGAGGTCGCGGCGCTGCGGCGCCTGCTGCGCGGACGCGTCGGCCACGATCGCTCCAAGGGCATATTCGCGCTCTGCTTCATCGACGGCTTGTCCTATGCCGAGGAAGCGGTGACCTCGGCCATCCACTGGGGGCTGGACGACATCCCGCTGATCGGCGGCTCAGCCGGCGACGACCTGAAATTCGAGACGACCAGTCTGATCGCGAGCGGCAGGGTAGCGTCCGACAGCGCCATCATCATGCTGGTCGCGACCGAGATCCCCTTCCACGTCTTCAAGACCGACAATTTCATCCCTACCGACGAGAAGCTGGTGGTGACGGCTTCCGACCCCGACCACCGTGTCGTGCGCGAATTCAACGCCACCAACGCGGCGGAAGAATATGCAGCCTCCGTCGGCATCCTGCCGCAGACGCTGACGCCGCTGAGCTTTGCCTCGCACCCGGTCGTCGTGAAGGTTGGCGGCGAATATTACTGCCGCTCGATCCAGCGCATGCACCCTGACGGCTCGCTGTCCTTCTTCTGCGCCATCGACGACGGCGTGGTGCTCTCCATCGCCCAGCCGAAGAACATGGTGGAAGCGACGCGGACCGCTCTCCAGGATGTCGAGCACAGGCTCGGCGGCATCGACATGATCCTCGGCTTCGACTGCGTGCTGCGCCGGCTCGATGCGCGCAACCGCCAGGTCTTCCGCGACATTTCCGAGCTCTACCGGACCAACAAGGTCATCGGCTTCGGCACCTATGGCGAGCAGTACCGCTCGATGCACCTCAACCAGACCTTTACCGGCATCGCCTTCGGCGAACGCCAGGCGGCCGAGTGAACGAGATGCCGCTTCGCGACATCAACGACCTCGAAAGGCTGAAGAAGATCAACGCGGCCCTTGTCAGCCGCGTCGAGCGCTCGATGGACCAGCAGGGCAACGCCTTTTCGCTGTTTCAGACCGCTATTTCGCTGGAGAACCGGGTGCGCAACCGCACCGAGGAACTGCACGCCACGCTGCGCCGCCTCGAACAGTCGAACATCGACCTCAGCGCGGCGAAGGAAAACGCCGAGCTGGCTAACCTCTCCAAAACCAGGTTCCTCGCCGCCGCCAGCCACGACGTGCTGCAGCCGCTCAACGCCGCGCATCTATCGGTCTCGGCGCTGGCCGAGGTCCAGACCAGCGAGGAAGGCAGGAAGCTGGTGCGCCAGGTCGAGCGCTCGCTGGAGACGATGGAAGACCTTTTGCGCACGCTGCTCGACATCTCCAAGCTAGACGCCGGCGTGGTGCAGCCCGAAACCGGCGACGTCAGCCTGGAGGCGCTGTTTTCCTCGCTGCGTTCGGACTTCCTTCCGGAAGCGGAAAAGAAGGGCCTGTCGCTGAAATTCCGGCCGGTGAATGTCGTCGTGCGCTCGGACCGCACGCTGCTGCGCCGCATCCTGCAGAACATCCTCTCCAACGCGCTGCGCTACACCCGCTCCGGCGGCGTGCTGGTCGGCACCAGGCATCGCGGCGACACCATCCGCATCGACGTCGCCGACACCGGCTGCGGCATTCCCGAGGACCAGCGCGAGGCGGTGTTCGAGGAATTCCACCGCGGCACCTCGACGCTTGCCGATGCCGGGCTTGCAGGCGCCGGGCTGGGCCTCGGCCTCGCCATCGTGCGCCGCATGGCGGCCGCCCTCGGCCACCCGGTGACCTTCTCCTCCAAGGTCGGGCGCGGCACCATCTTCCACATCGACGTGCCGGTCGGCATGGCGGCAGCGGAACCGGCGACGGCCATCGCCGACATGGACCGTCCGCGCGGCTACGGCCTGTTCGGCACCAAGGTCTTGCTGGTCGAGAACGACGCCGACGTGCTTTCCGCCATGACCTCGCTGCTGGAACGCTGGCAGTGCCTGGTCCGCGCCGCGACCTCGACCGGCGATGCGCTCGATCTCTTGGGCGACACCGCCTGGGTGCCAGACATCATCATCGCCGACCAGCATCTCGACGGCGGCGACCTCGGCACGGCGACGATCGCCGAGGTGCGCGACTATCTCGGCCGGCCGGTGCCGGCGCTGATCGTCACCGCCGACGGCTCCGAACCCGTCGCCAAGGCCGCCCGCGCCGCCGGCATAGAGCTGATGCGCAAGCCGCTGAAGCCGGCGCAACTGCGCGCGCTGCTGGCGCATCTGCTGGCTTAGGACAGCGGGCTTTCCCGTTACCATAAGTCAAATGAGCTGTTTGCGCCTGAAGATAGTGCGCGAGCCGCCCGACATTTAGCTTTCAGACGTGCTGGACCTTAGCTGGTCATTGTATCGCGCTCATCCATGGGATTTCAGGTCTAAAATAAAGCTGTGGATAAGACACCTATAACACGCTTCCGTTGTATTAGCCAGGTCTTCCCGCGCTAATTGTAAGCAACTTTGTTCGGGGGGACTCATGAAGAGGCTGCTTATTGGCGCGGCAGTGCTTGCTGCTGGCATTGTTGGCGCGGACATTTCTGTAGTCGATTATATTAGAGGAAGCGCAAGCGCAGTAGCGTCTGCGCAGGAGACGCAAGGTTCTTCCGGTAATACAGCTGCGCCGGCAAATGGTCTTGGCAATGGCGGCGCAGGCTTCGGATCGGGCGCGCACGCTGCTTCGGGAACAACAGATCAGCCCCAGGCTGGCGGTTCCGGCACTGCGCAGACGAGCCCGGATGCGGCATCCAAGGTCGGCTCCAAGCCGGATAATCCCAAGACGGGCGACGCCAAGGCCGCCGACACCAAGGCGACCGGCAAGGCGGCAAAGACGACAGATACCGAGTCTGCGCCGGAGGAGCCGGCCGCAGCTGCGGCGACAGCGGCAGCAACCACGACCAGCGGCGACCCCGAGGCGATCGGCACGCCGAAGGTCGACCTGCCCAAGGCGGCCGGCAATGGCAATCTCGGCTATTCGATCGCTATCGACGCTCCCGCCTTCCACGGCATCGAGCCGCAGGTCGCGCTCAACTACAACTCTTCGCGCAAGACCAAGCTCGGCGGTCTCTACCAGGGCTGGCTCGGCTATGCCTGGGGCCTCGACGGTTTTGACGTCATCGAACGGGCCACGCCCGGCTACGGCATGCCGGCCTATGATGCCAACGACATCTATCTGCTCGACGGCCAGGCAATGGTCGCCTGCGTTGCCGGCATGGTCTCGCCGTCCTGCTCGACCGGCGGCACGCATGCGACGGAGAATGAGAGCTATCGCCGCATTGCGCTCAACGGCGCCACCAATGAATGGAAGGTCACCGACAGGGACGGCACGGTCTCGACCTTCCGCTCGGTGGGTGCGGTCGCCAACCTCAATCCGGCAGCGGGAACGCCGGCCTATGACCTGGCCCAAAACTATCGCTGGCTGCTGACCTCGGTGACCGACACCAACGGCAACACCGTCACCTACAACTACAGCTGCCCGGCAAGCCCGACGTGCTATGCGTCCAGCGTCACCTACAACGGCGCCAGCATCCAGTTCTACTACGAGACCCGTCCGGACCTGATCCTGATGGGCAATGGCCGCGACATCTCGCAGACCAGCCAGCGCATCAAGACGATCGGCGTGCTGGTCGGCGCCTCCATGCGCAGCGCCTACAAGCTCACCTACGACCAGGCGCCGTTCTCCAACACCTCGCGGCTCACCCAGGTGACCCGCTACGGCACCGACGCCGCCATCGCCGGTGACGGCACCATCACAGGCGGGACGTCGAAGGTCATCGCCCAGATGACCTATCAGAATACCGACGGAGTTTATTCGACTATTAACACCCAGCTCCAAGAGCAAGCATTGCCACCAAACCCCAATATAACTTACGGATATCCAAATAAAGTCGGAGATTTGGATTTTAACGGTCGGGATGAGGTCTATGGAACGTATTCTGTAACCACAAAAATATTCCTTGACCACGGAGAAAGAAGCAAAAGTACGGAGTATTATGCTAGTGTATTAAAGTTTAATCAAAATGGAGTAATATTATCAAAGAACAATATTCCAGGCGGCCTTGTGGGAAGCCTTCTTGGTCGATTCAACCCCGACAAAAATACGATGGATTTCGCTCGCTACGGCACCAGCGAATCTTGTCACCCAACCCACAACGGCGACGATGTCTGCACCTATTCAGCGTCCTCCGGGCTCGTGCTGACCGACACCCAACTGGCTCTGACGTCAGTTTCCTGTAGGCCCACGCCACCGGTCGGCTATCAATCCGTCTGCAGTGTCTTCCCTTACGGCCGCAGTTCGACACCGTTCAACAATGTCCCGACTTTCGTTGCCGACCCCGATGGAGATGGCATCGACAACCTCAATGTCAACAATTGGGATATCGCCGGGATTGGTGACTTTTTGGGCAATGGCAGGCAGCGGCCGCTGCTTGTGATAAGAACCTCCGTCAATAAAGGCGTGCTTTCCAACGGTACATGGAAAGCTGGCGCGACGTCGTTCGCAATCAATTGCCAAGAACCGGGCTCAGGCTATCTGTACTTGGGCACATGCGTCTTGGCCGATTTGAATGGCGACGGGGCAACCGACATCCTCCGCTACAATAACGCTGACGACAGTGTGGCGATATGGCTGTCGACTGGAGTTGGCTTCAAAAGCTATTCGGTTGTTCCGATCCGCGGCACATCCGCCGTCCTTCGCGATTTCGACAATGATGGCAAGACTGACGTCATCACAATTGGCGGCACCGCAGCCAGTGGGCCGTGGAGAGCCGGCACGGTAAGGGTTTTCTCGCTTCGACCCTCGTCGACATCAATGACACCTGTACAATTCACGCTGCCTTCATCGATTGCGGCGGGAACAATGGTTGGCGATTTCAACGGCGACGGCCTGCCAGAGTTTACTGACTACAGCCACATGTTCATTTCGAATGCCGGCACCGGCAACCCGAACCTGGTGAAGCAGATCGTGACGGAACTCGGCGGCACGGTCGCTGTCGAGTACACGCCATCGTCGACCTGGACGAACAATTACCTGCCGCAGCTGGTGCATGCGGTGACGAAGCTTTCGGTGAGCGACGGCCTCGGCCAGACGGCGGTGTCGAGCTATCGGTATTCCGGCGGCAAGTACGATCCGGCGGCGCGCAAGTTTTTGGGCTTCGCCTCGATCGTCGAGACCAGGCCGCTGGCCAATGGCGAGACGGCGGCCTCGAAGATCGAGACCACCTACCGCCAGGATCTTGCGAGCTACGGTCTGCCGTCGCTGACGGTGTGGAAGGATGGCGCCGGCACCGTCCACAAGCAGGTCGCCGAGACCTATGCGGTCAACGCCGCGAGCAAGCCGTACACGGTGCAGAACACGGCGACGGACACGACGCTGACCGAGAATCTTTCACGCACATTGCGGGTCGAGCGCGGCTTCGACGCCTACAACAACATCACCAGTCTCAAGGACTATGGCCGCACCGACGTCAGCGGCGACGAGACCTGGGGCCAGAAGTGGTTTGCCCCGAACACGAGCGCTTACATCGTGTCGCTGCCACGCATCGAGACGATGCAGGCAGGGCTCGACAACTCTTTCCCGTTCATCCGCTACAAGGCAAGCTTCTACGACAACCTGCACACCGACAACAACACGCCGCCAACCAAGGGCAACCTGACCTGGACAGCGGATTACAACGATCTCTACGGGACACCGCAGAAGGCGACGCACCAGTTCTTCGCCTATGACGCCTACGGCAACAGGATCTCGGCCAGCAACGGCCTCGGCCACAGAACCGAGTGGAACTATGACGCGACCTATCACCTCTATCCGGTGACGGAGCGGGCACCGCGCTTTTTTGCCACCGGCGGGCAGACTGCCGATACGCGCTTCGTCTCGAGCGCGACCTTCAATCCGGTGTGCGGGCTGCCGGCAACCAGGACCGATCCCAACGGCCTGGTGAAGACCTTCACCTACGACCCCTTCTGCCGACCCTACCAGGTCTCGCAGAGCGTGACCGGCGCCTATGCCAAGACCCGCTTCGAGAACGAGGGCAATCCGGCCGCACAGGCGCTGGTCAAATACACGCCGCTGCCCAACGGAGCGAGTGGGGGCGCCGGCGAGGACTTTACCCGCTCCTATTATGACGGGCTTGGCCGGGTCTATCGGGTCGAAACCCCCGGAGAGACGGCGGCCAGCGCCAGGCGCATTGCCGACACCGACTATGACCAGCGCTCCAATGTGCTGCGCACTGCCTTTCCAAGGTTTGTCGGAGATACCGCGCAGTGGACCACCAACGCATATGATTGGGCCGACCGGCTGGTGGCGACGGTCAACCCGGATGCCAGCCAGCGCGCTTATCTGAACGAGCTGGCTATAGCGACAGGCTCGCCCAATCCGCGGCTCAATGCGGTGACGCTGACCGACGAGCTCGGTCACCAGACCAAGACCACATCGACGACGCGTGGCGACATCGCGGCCATTGCCCGCGACTTCAGCGGCCTCACCTTGCTCGAGAGCAGCAGCTACGACGCGCTCGGCCGGCTGATCGGGGTGACCGATCCCGGCGGCTCGACCTGGGCCTACAGCTACGACATGCTGGGCAACCGGCTGTCGGCCTCGGATCCCGATCTCGGCACCTGGACCTATGTCTACGATGCCGCCAATCGCCTCACCAGCCAGACCGATGCCAGGGGCACCACCACCAATCTCAGCTACGACCAGATGGACCGGCCGACGCTGAAGACGGCAACACCCTCGGGTGGCAGTGCCGTCACGCTGACGCAGAACACCTACGACCAGGCGGCGGCCGGCTATTACAACATCGGCCAGCTGACCACATCGACCAACCCGGCGGCGACGCAGAGCCTCAAATATGACGGCTTCGGCAAGGTCGCGCGCCAGGATGCCACCATCGGCACGCTCACCCACACCACCATCACGACCCGAGATGCCTCGGGCCAGGCGATCGCCACGCAGTATCTGCCGGTGCAGCTCGACTTCGGAACAGTGGCGGCACCGCTGCAATACACCGCCGGCAACAAGCTCGCCTCGGCCCCAGGCTTCATCACCTCGACCCTCTACGAGGCCGATGGGCAAACCAAAGAGATCAACTACGCCAACGGCGTGAAGACCGCCTTCACCTATTCGCCGACCCGGCGCTGGGTGACGCGCGTCACCACTTCGAGGGGTGCAACCGTCCTTCTCGACGATCAATACGCCCGCGACACTCACGGCCGCATCACCGGCACGACGGGGCTCACCGCATCCGACAGCTGGACCTATGGCTATGACAATGCCGACCGGCTGACGTCATCCGACCATCTCGGCGACAACACGTATTGGACAATGCCCGACAGAATGCGAACAATTGGGCAAATGATGCGCTAAACGGACTTATTCAGGGACTTGAGAGAGGACCGCCGATTGCAATCCCAGGCCCGATTGGTCCTCCGCGACCACGGTCACCGTGAGTGGCTAGAGGAGAGGTTACGTGACGGATGCAAGAAAACAGGGCTTGAAAGATCTGTTCGCCATAATCTTGCGGGATTTTGACAGCCACGGAGGTGCCTTTGGCGGAATTTACTATAATTCGCCGTGGCTTATGGCGACAGATTTTTGGGCAAAACGTTCTGGATGCGCTGTCGATGTGTTGCAAGAGATGATAACAAAAATACGAAGTGCAGACCTTTGCGGAACAAAGATAGACGATAAAAATAAGGATGTATTTGAAAGATTTAAGAACGCTATCGCGGACTGGAGGTTCGAAGTAGGGTATAAGAATCCTCCACTACATCTTACTGCTGTAGATATGCGTCCATCAAGTTACAGGTATCTAAAACCTTACCTTTCCAAGGTCATTACATCATTGAATCTGGATCATCCAGAGGTAGATTTTGATGGTAACGACCTAGTTTTTTCAGGATTCTTGAATGACAGATTCGGTCATCGAGTGTCTATGCGAATGTCGGTGAAGACTAGGTATGGCGGTAAAGTTTGGTTGAATTTTCGCTTTCCGTATTTTGGAAAAGACGAACCAGCCTTACTGACTCACAATGATTTCACCGCACATACTTTTCGAAATCTAGTAAATTTTCCAGAAAACTCTGATCTTGATTGGTATACTCCGCCTAGAAGTACCAAATTCGATAAAATTGACTCCGTTATTGATATTATACGGGCTATTTTAAACTACCTTATTCCCACATTGCACTAGGAGGCATTCTAAACGCGAGACAATCGGACAGCGCTAACCCTCAGTACTAAAGCGCGTCGCGCTGAAACGGATTCAGGCGACGCGCTTTAAGTCCTTGTTTTTATGCATGTCGTTGTCCCAGAACCGCGTACACTTCTGGGCGACATGCATTAGGACTAGCCGCCGTCGCCCACGAACTCAAAACCTCGGCTCAGGGGCAGGCGGGGAGATGATTGTGGCGGCATTTAGCGCGCGGGTTATTTGGTGGCGAAATGAGTTTCAAAACCCCGCCTGGTCGCGAAACAGCTCGGCGTTATCCAGCTTCGAAACTTCGATCACCGCCTGCGTTCGGCTATAGACGTTGAGCTTGCGCAGGATCTCCGAGACATGCGCCTTGACGGTCGTCTCGCCCACCTGCAGCTCATAGGCGATCTGCTTGTTGAGCATGCCCTGGCGCAGCATCTGCAGCACCCTGAGCTGCTGTGGCGTCAGCTTCGCCAGGCGTTGCACCATGTCGGCGCGGTCGGTGCTGTCGGGATCCGGCGGCTGGCCTTCGTAATTCTCCGGCACATAGACGGCGCCGTCCATCACCGAGCGGATGGCGGCGGCAAGGTCGCTCTTCCTCGCCGATTTCGGGATGAAGCCGGCGGCGCCATAGGACAGCGCCTCGGAAATGATCTTCGGTTCCTCGTAGCCGGACACGATCACCACTGGCAGCCGCGGATAGCGGGTCCTGAGCTGCAGCAGCCCCTCGAAGCCGTGCACGTCGGGCATGCTCAGATCGAGCAGCGCGAGGTCGAACGGCTTTGCCTCAGCGAGAAGCTCGATCGCCTCGGCGATCGAGCGCGCCTCGACGGTGTCGACATCCGGATAGGCCATCTGCACGGCGCTGTGCAGCGCCTCGCGAAACAGCGGATGGTCGTCGATGATCAGGAAGCGGGCGCGATCGTTGACGGCGGTCATTGCACAGGTTCAGGCATCGGTTCGGTTTCGGTCGGTACAGGATAGCCCCGTGACCATGTTCAGCTTATTGGCAAATAGTATATCGCCCAATGGTACAAGGCATTGGCATTGAAACGACAGGGCAAATGAGCGCGGAGCCGCCCGGTCTTGCCCACCCGCCAAAATCGGCCGAAGGTGCGGGCGATTCATGCCGACATAGAGAAAAGTCCATGCCAGAATTCGTCCTTCCGCCGCCAGCGATTGCCTCGGTTGCCATTGCCGGTTCGGCGGAACGGTTTGCCGTGCGCCGCATCTTCTGCGTCGGCCGTAATTACGCGGCGCACGCGCGCGAGCTCGGCAATGACGAGCGCGACCCGCCCTTCTTCTTCACCAAGCCCGCCGACGCGGTGGTCGACAGCGGCGCCGAGATCCCCTACCCGCCCTTGACCTCGAACCTGCATCACGAGATCGAGCTGGTCGCCGCCATCGGCAAGGCCGGCTTCCGTATTCCGCGCGCCGATGCGCTCGCCTATGTCTGGGGCTATGGCGTCGGCGTCGACCTGACGCGTCGCGACCTGCAGGACCAGGCAAAGAAGGCGGCGCGTCCCTGGGATTGGTCGAAGGCGTTCGACCAATCCGCGCCTTGCGGTCCGCTGATTCCGGCCGCGAAAGCAGGTCATCCGGAAAAAGGCCGCATCTGGCTCGCCGTCGACGGCGAAGTTAAGCAGGACGGCGACCTTGCCGAGCTGATCTGGCCGATCGCCGACATCGTCTCGATCTGCAGCGAGGCGGTCGAGCTACAGCCCGGCGACCTGATCTTCACTGGCACGCCGGCCGGCGTCGGCCCGGTCCAGGCAGGCGACAGGATCACCGGCGGCGTCGACGGCATCGGCGCCATCGAAGTGACGATCGGACAGCCAAGGGCATGAGCGATCTCGTCCTCCACAACTACTACCGCTCCTCCACCTCCTACCGGGTGCGGATTGCGCTGGCGATGAAGGGCCTGGACTACACCTATGTGCCGCATCATTTGCGCCACGGAGAGCATCTCGAGCCCGCCTATCTCGCGGTCAATCCGCAGGGTCTGGTGCCGACGCTGGTGCTGGACGACGGCAGGCTGCTGACCCAATCACTCGCGATCATCGAATATCTCGACGAGATCGCGCCAGAGCCGCCGCTGCTGCCCAGGGACGCGCTGGGCCGCGCTCGGGTCCGGATGCTGGCGCAGATGATCGCCTGCGACATCCACCCGGTGAACAACCTGCGCGTGCTGACCTCGCTGCGCACTTTGTTCGGGGCCGGCGACGAGGATGTCGTCAACTGGTTCCGGCATTGGGTGAACGAAGGTTTCCAGCCACTTGAAAAGATTCTGGCCTCGTCGCCCGAGACCGGCGCGTTTTGCCATGGTAATGCACCGGGGCTCGCTGACATCTGCCTTGCCGCCCAGGTCGCCAACAACGCCCGTTTCGGCGTCGACATGGCGCCCTATCCGGTAATTTCGCGCATCAACGCCGCCTGCATGGCGCTTCCGGCGTTCCAGAAGGCTGCGCCGCAGAACCAGATCGATGCCGAATAACATCCTGAAGGACACCCCATGAAAGCTGTCGTCTTCGAAAAATTTGGTGAGGCACCAACGATCCAGACCGTGCCCGATCCGAAACCGGCCGCCGACGGCGTCGTCATCAAGGTCGAGGCGACCGGTCTTTGCCGCAGCGACTGGCACGGCTGGATGGGCCATGACGACGGCATCACGCTGCCGCATGTCCCCGGACATGAGTTGGCCGGCGTCGTCGTTGCCGCCGGCAAGCAGGTCAGCCGCTGGAAGGCCGGCGATCGCGTCACGGTCCCCTTCGCCGTCGGCTGCGGCCGCTGCTTCGAATGCACCTCCGGCAACCACCAGGTCTGCGAGCACCAGTCCCAGCCTGGCTTCAACGCCTGGGGTTCGTTCGCCGAATATGTCGGCATCGAGCATGCCGACACCAACCTCGTGCGCCTGCCCGAGGAAATGGAATTCGCCACCGCCGCCAGCCTCGGCTGTCGCTTCGTCACCTCCTTCCGCGCCATCGTCGACCAGGGCCGGGTGACGCCCGGCGAGTGGGTGGCGGTACATGGCTGCGGCGGCGTCGGCCTCTCGGCGGTGATGATCGCCAGCGCCATGGGCGCCAACGTCATCGCCATCGACCTGACCGACGAGAAGCTGGAATTCGCCAGGAAGATCGGCGCGGTGGCGACGATCAACGCCTCGACGACACCCAACGTGGTCAAGGCGGTCAAGCAGATCACCAATGGCGGCGCGCATATGTCGATGGACGCGCTGGGGCACCCGACCACCTCGTTCAACTCGATCTCGAACCTGCGCCGGCGCGGCCGCCACGTTCAGGTCGGACTGATGCTCGGCGAGCATGCCCGCCCGCAGGTGCCGATGGACAAGGTGATCGCCTTCGAACTCGAAATCCTCGGCAGCCACGGCATGCAGGCTTACCGCTACTCCGCGATGATGGAGATGATCCGCACCGGCAAGCTGAAACCCGAGCTATTGGTCGGCAAGAAGATCAGCCTCGAGGAAGCGCCGGCGGCCTTGATGGCGATGGGCGGTTTCGAAGGCATCGGGATCGGCGTCGTCACGAAATTCCAGTAGGAGGCCTATCGCGCGAACTTCTTCGCCCCGAACACGCAGGCCACCACGCCGAGCGTGACGACAACCATCGTCGGGCTGACCTGCTCGTGCAGCAGGCTCGCCGCCAGCGCCAGGCCGAAGAAGGGCTGCAGCAATTGCAACTGCCCGACGGCCGCGATGCCGCCTTGCGCGAGGCCACGATACCAGAACACGAAGCCGATCAGCATGCTGAACAGCGAGACATAGGCTAGGCCGATCCACGCGCCGGAGCCAACACCGGCGAAGGATGGCGGCAGCGTCGCAAGGGTCAGCGCCAGCATGACCGGCAGTGACAGCGCCAGAGCCCAGCAGATCACCTGCCAGCCGCCGAGGCGGCGCGACAGCTTGGCTCCTTCGGCGTAGCCCAGTCCGCAGGCGATGATGGCAGCCAGCATCAAGCTGTCGCCGACTGGCGAAGCGGTCACGCCTTGCGACAGGGCAAAGCCCGCGACGAGCGCGCTGCCGACGCAGGAGAACAGCCAGAAGGCCGGACGGGGACGATCGCCGCCGCGCAGCACACCGAAGACCGCGGTCGCCAGCGGCAGCAGGCCGACAAAGATGATGGAATGCGCCGAGGTGACATGTTTCAGCGCCAGCGCCGTCAGCAACGGGAAGCCGACCACGACACCGAGCGCCACGACGACGAGCGAGATCAGGTCTCCTCGCTCCGGACGCTTCTCGCGAAACAGCAGCAACATCGCAATCCCGAGCAGACCAGCGATCACCGCCCTGGCCGCCGTCAGGAAGGTCGGGTCGAAATCCATCACCGCCACCCGCGTCGCCGGCAGCGATCCGCTGAAGATCAGCACGCCGATAAAGCCGCTCAGCCAGCCGTCGAAACTCTTTTCCATGATCTGCTCCGTTCGCGCTTCGGTACCGGCGCAGGCCATGGCGTTGCTAGATACAATGGAGTACAATTCTACAAAACTGTAATGGCATTGCGAGCAGTACGGATGGCGGATATCCCTCTCGAGATCGACGGTGCACGCACGCTGGTCGAGAGCGTGATGGCGACGATCCGCCACCGCATCGCGGCGCGCACGCTGACGCCGGGAGCGCGCCTGCCGTCGATCCGGGCGCTCGCCAAGTCCCTGCAGGTCTCGAAATCCACCGTGGTCGAAGCCTATGAGCGCCTTGCCGCGGAAGGCACGATCCGCTCGCGGCCGGGCTCCGGCTTCTACGCCGCCGGCCAGCTTGCGCCGCTGTCGCTGGCCGAGATCGGTCCCAAGCTCGACCGCGCCGTCGACCCGCTCTGGGTGTCGCGGCAGTCGCTCGAGGCCGGCGAAGAGATGCTGAAGCCCGGCTGTGGCTGGCTGCCGGCTTCCTGGATGCCGCAGGCCGCCTTGCGCCGGGCTCTCAGAACCGCTGCTCGCGCCGACGATGCTGCGCTCGCCGACTACGGCACGCCGCTTGGCCTGCCGCCGCTTCGCCAATTGCTGGCGCGGCGCATGGCCGAGCATGGCGTCGAAGCCTCGCCCGACCAGATCATGCTGACCGACTGCGGCACCCAGGCCATCGACCTTCTGTGCCGCTTCCTGCTCGAGCCCGGCGATGCGGTTCTGGTCGACGATCCCTGCTATTTCAATTTCCACGCACTGCTGCGCGCCCATCAGGCCAAGGTGGTCGGGGTGCCCTACACGCCTTCTGGGCCGGATATCGAGCTCTTCGCGCAGGCGCTCGCCGAGCATCGGCCGCGTCTCTACATCACCAATTCCGGCATCCACAACCCGACCGGAGCGATTCCGTCGCCAGTCACCGCGCATCGGCTGCTGAAACTCGCCGACCAGGCGGAACTCACCATCGTCGAGGACGATATCTTCGCCGACTTCGAGCATAGCCCTGCCCCAAGGCTCGCGGCCTTCGACGGGCTGCAGCGCGTCGTCCAGATCGGCTCCTTCTCCAAGACACTGTCGGCCTCGGTACGCTGCGGCTTCATCGCCGCGCCCCGCGACTGGATGGAAGGCCTGACCGATCTCAAGATCGCCACGACCTTTGGCGGCGGGCGACTGTCCTCGGAACTGGTGCTGACGCTGTTGAAAGACGGCAGCTACCGCAAGCATGTCGAACAGCTGCGCACCCGCCTGTCGCGCGCCATGGCCGAGACGGCCGGCAGACTGAAAACGATGGGCGTCGTGCCGTGGATCGACCAGCCTGCCGGCATGTTCCTGTGGTGCCAGCTGCCTGACGGCGTCGACGCCGCCGATGTCGCCCGCCATGCGCTTTCGGACAATGTCGTGCTGGCGCCCGGCAATGCCTTCAGCCTGTCGCACACCGCCGGCCGCTTCATGCGCTTCAACGTCGCCCAGTGCGGGGATCAGCGCATCTTCAGGGTGCTCGAAAAGGCGATGACGGTATCGCGCCGCAAAGCCACCGGCTCGGCCTGACCCGAATCCCGGCAGACCCTGATGCATGTCGCCCAGAAGTGTGCAGCGGTTCTGGGGCAACGACATGCATCAAAACAAAGACTTAAAGCGCGTCGCCTGAATCCGGTTCAGCGCGACGCGCTTTAGGTCCGCTTACGGCGCTCATACATCATGACCAGCGTCTCGGCCGTCAGCGCCGGTTTCTGCTCGCCTTCGATCTCGACGGTGTTGGCGGCTTTCATCAGATACTGGCCGGGGCCGCGATCCTCCATGGAAACCAGCGTGGTGCGCAGCCTGATGCGCGCGCCGGCTTTCACCGGCGCCAGGAAGCGCACCTTGTCGAAGCCGTAGTTGAAGGCCGCCTGCGTGTTTTCCGGCACGATGCCCATCTCGAGCGCCAACGCGCCGATGATCGACAAAGTCAGATAGCCGTGCGCGATCGTGGTGCGGAACGGGCTCTGCCGTTTTGCCCGCTCGGGATCGACATGGATCCACTGGTGGTCGCCCGTGCACTCGGCGAACTGGTCGATGCGCAGCTGGTCGACCGTCGTCCAGTCGGACACGCCGAGCTCCTGCCCGGACATCGTGCGCAACTGTTCGAAGGTCGGCGGCGTCCTCCGCCGTGTTTCCGTCATTACGGCTTTCCCATCACTCATGCCCGTCTCCCGACCATGAAGCGGCAGCCTCTGTCAATTCGCAGCTCCGCGATTTTCGCCGGTAGAGTTGATGCTTATACGGCAAGCCGAGAACGCGCCCGCGCTTGGACCGGTTGCATCGCATGTCAGTCGATGGTGGATCCGAAATCGCCCAATGACCTATTTCTTTTCATAACCGGCGCGGATTTCCGCCATTGCGTCCCTGATCCGGTCGCGCAGGATTTCGACCGATTCGGTGCTGGATTTCCGCACAAGGTCAGCCACTTCGCTGGCATTCTTCAGCGTTGTCTCGAACGACCTGCGGGCAAATTCGGCCTGCTTGGTCATCAGGTCCTGCGGATTGCCGGGCGTCTGGTAGTTCTGCGCCATACGGGTGATCTCGTGCATGGCATTCTGCACCATCTCATGCTGCCTCGCCAGCACCGAGGATGCCCCTGCAGCACTTGCCCTCGCCGATCTTTCCAGGGCTTCGAGGTTCTTGCGGTGGTGATCGAGGATCGGCTGAATATCGACATTCGGCAGCTTGAGGTCGCGGCCGAACCTGCTGAACATGTCGAGGAACGAGTCGGAATCCGGTTGTTTTGCCATGCTCTGCCTCCCACTTTGCCGCTTTTGCGGCGCCCTCAAGAGCAATTCCAGGAAAACGGTTTTCCGTCCGGAATTGCGTAAAACAAAGAGATAGAGCGGTTCGTCGTTTCCATGGGACGTGACCCGCTCCAGGGGAGAATAGTGCGCGTTGGGCTGGCGTCAATTGACGAGAAACATCCGCTCCGCCGTATAGAGCGCCAGGCCGGCAAACCCGCCGATGACCATGCCGTTGAAACGGATATACTGCAGGTCCTTGCCGATGTTCGTCTCGATCAGCCGCGTCAGTTGCCCCAGGTCCCAGCGCTTGACCTGATCGGCGATGAATTTCGACACCCCGCTCTTCTGGCTCTCGACGAACGAGGCCAGCGCCACGACAAAACCCTGGTTCATGTCGGCCCTGATCTGAGCGTCGTCGGCCAGATGCCGGCCAACCTCGACGAACATGTTGGCGAGGTGGTCGCGGATCGTCGAATTCGGCGCATTGACGTCCTGCTCGATGAACAGGCGCAGGCTTGTCCACGCATCGCCGGCCAGTGCCCTCACCTCCGGACGACCGAGAAAATCGCGCTTCAGCTTCTCGGCGCGCCTTGCATATTGCTTCGAGGTCCTGAGCCGCTCGATAAAGCCCAGCGCAAAACGGTCGAATTCGGCGCGCATCGGGTGATCGGGATCGGCCCTGACCTCATCGAGCAACGAACCCGCCGAAGCGACGATCTTCTTCAAGAGATAAGCATCGGCGCGAAACAGGTTGAACAGCGACGGCAATTCCTCATGGATCTTTTCGCGCATGGTCGCGAGCGCCTGCTCGTCGTTAAGGAAACGTCCGACGACCCGGGTGAACTCATCGAACAGCTTCTGGTGACGGCGATCGTCGGTCAACGCCGACAAAAGGTCCGCCGCGAGCGGCGCCAGCGGCACCTTTTCGATCTGCTCCAGCATACGGCTGGTGACGAAGTCGCGCAGGCCCGATTGCTCCACCGCCGTCAACGTCTGCGGCACCAGCCGCGCGACGAATCGCGACAGGCCGGCGGCGCGTTCGGCATCAGCCAGCCAGTCGGCGACCAGAGCGGCGAAATCCACCTCGGCAAGCTTTTCGCGCACCGGCTCCGGCGCCAGGAAATTGGCCTCGATGAAGCGGCCGAGATTGTCGGCGATGCGGTGCTGGTTCTCCGGAATGATCGCGGTGTGCGGGATCGGCAGCCCGAGCGGCCGCCTGAACAGCGCCACCACGGCATACCAGTCGGCGATGCCGCCAATGGTCGCCGCCTCCGCGAAAGCCGCGACAAAGCCGAGCCAAGAATGGCTGCCCTGGAAGGACTTGGCGAGCGCGAAGACGAGGATGCAGAGCGCGAGCGCCGCGCCGGCGACGAATTTGGTCCGCCGCAATGCCGAAAGCTTCGCTTGCGCATCGGCGTCGAATCGAACCGGCGCGAGAGCCGGGGCTGATTGTGACATGGAAAGGCTGTTCCTATTGCACCCCGACTTATCTAGTACCTGCGCCGGCGAAACGCTCGCCCGAAGCGCAGGAGCCATATCGGGCTGCCATACGCGCCGGCATGCACAAAAAGTTGACACGATTATTCAGCTATGTGGCGGTCCAATCTGGAATTGCTCCAAACTATGGGCCATATTCGGCTCAAGCTGATATTTTCGCGAGGTTACCATGCGGCTCACGCGCCAGACCAATTATGCGATGCGCATCCTGATGTATTGCGCCGCTAACACCGAAAGGCTGAGCCGCATCCCCGAGATCGCCGCCGCCTATTCGGTTTCGGAGCTGTTCCTGTTCAAGATCCTGCAGCCGCTGGTCGAGGCCGGCCTGGTCGAGACCGTTCGCGGCCGCAATGGTGGCGTGCGCCTCGGCCGCGCGGCGGAGCAGATCAGCCTGTTCGATGTCGTGCGCGTCACCGAAGAGAGCTTCGCCATGGCCGAGTGCTTCGAAAATGACGCCGCGGAATGCCCGCTGGTCGACAGCTGCGCCCTGAATTCGGCGCTGCGCGAGGCGCTCAACGCCTTCTTCGCCGTGCTTTCCCGCTACACGATCGCCGATCTCGTCGCCGCGCGCCCGAACGTGCGCCATCTGCTCGGCATCGACCTCCTGGAGCGGCGCGCGCCCGCTGCGTGATCTCGCCCTAGCGGCTTGATTCTGTTGCTGTCTCGGGTTGCGTTGCCTGCGACTTCGTCGTTCCAGGACGGAGCAAGGAGCGAAGCGACGCGCGCAGACCGTAGGATCCTGTGACGTTCGTGCGCCGCAACGATGCAGAACTGGCGACATCAGCGCCAACGACCCTTCTGGAGCCGGCGGCGTGCTGCGCGCGTTGAAGACTTCGACCAAGACCGCCATCGGTTTCGGCGTGTAGAGGTGGGATTGCATCCGGCATTCCGGCAAGACGCCTTGGCGTGGCCCGCCTCCGGTCCGCCGCCAGGGGCGGCAACCGATCTTGATTTGACAAGTCCCTCTCGTGCGCGGCAGGTCTCGGCGCGAGACATGCAGGACATCAATCACCCCTCTGACGCAGGCAGCGAACTGGCGGTCACGCCGGCCGAGCAGCTCGTGCAGCCACGGCAAACGGCGCAAGTCCGCAAATGGCCGGTGGCGATTGCCGTCTCCGGCTTGCTCCATGCCGCCGCCGCGGCGGCGTTTTTCATCGCGCCCGCGGGGACATTCGTCTCCGCAGACGCGATAAGGGCCGAGGGCGCCGACCAGTCCGGCGCCAACGTCATCGGCAGCGCCTTGGATGACCAGGCGTCCGGCGCGGTGGATGTTACATTGGTGCCGGATCCGCAACCGGCAAAACGCCAGGCCGCGCAGCCCGCTCCGCCAGCCGAGGCGCCACAACCGGCAAGTGAACAGGTGACGCCTCAGCCTGTGCCGGAAGCCGTCAAGGAGCCCACCCCTACGCCGGATATCCTGGCGGCCGCCACGCCGCGCCAGGACGATCAGAGTGTCCCCACGGGTAGCGAACCGGCCCCTGCGATCAAGTCGCAAAGCGACGAGGCGCCCCCTGCCGAGCCCGAGCAATCACCGGCCCCGAGCGCGACATCGAGCGCACCAGCCGGATCGGCGGGGCCAAACGAAACCATTGAACCGCGTGGCACGGCGGATGGCGATACGCGCGACGCGCCGGTCGTCGCCAGCAAGGGCAAGAAACAGGCCGCCACCGGCAATGCCCTGGAATCCCGCTACAGCGGTGAAATCCAGAAGAAGCTTGCCCGCGCCAACCGTCGCGTTTCGAAATCGATCCAGGCCAAGGCTCGCAACAACGCCAGGGTGGTTTTCGTCGTCGCGGCCGACGGCAGCGTCAGCGACCTGCAGCTCGCTGAAAGTTCAGGGTCCGCCGAGCTCGATCAGTTCGCTTTGACGCTGGTGCGCAAGCAAGCACCGTTCCCCCCCATTCCACCCGAGACCGGAAAATCAAGTTGGGTGTTCAAGGCGCGGATCGGCCCTTTTTGAAGCGTTCGTCCCGCGTTTGAAGCCATCCCGAACGTCAGAATTCATCCATTTCGAAAGGAAGCCTATGTACATCGCCATGAACCGCTTCAAGGTCCAGAACGGCTCGGAAGAAGCCTTCGAGGACGTCTGGAGGAACCGCGACTCCAGCCTTTCCGACATGCAGGGCTTCAAGGAGTTCCATCTGCTGCGCGGTCCAGTCAACGAGACGGAAGGCTATACGCTCTTCGCCTCGCACACGGTCTGGGCAAGCCATGAGGATTTTGTCGCCTGGACGAAGTCAGAGAATTTCCGCGCCGCCCATCGCAACGCCGGCGGCTCGAAGGTCCACTATCTCGGCCACCCGCAATTCGAGGGCTTTTCGGTCGTAGAAGGCGCCTGACTTCTGACGCGCAAAGCCAATCTCCGCCGACGGTCAGGGTGTTTTGAGATTCAGGTCAGGCCGCGCCGAGAATGGTGGTTTCCGAGAACCGGAGCGGAGCGTACTTGAAGTACGTGAGCACCGGAAGCGCAGGAAGCCGCCGTTCGCAGGCCGGCATCACCTGAATATCAACACACTCTAAGCGGCGGCCAGCAGGCTGGCGTTGCCTCCGGCCGCCGTAATGTCGACGCAGACCGCGCGCTCATGCGCATAGGCCGCCGGGTTGAGCACCTCGCTGACCAGCGGCACGATCGGCCCGGCGCGTTCGGCAATCACCTTGCGTACGATTCGCGCCGCTTCCGGCGTGCCGGAGAAGGCGACGACATCGACGCGCAGCGAACGCGCCTCGACCGGGTCGGGCCGGCCGTCGATGGCCGCGAGCGGCAGCCCCTTGCCGGTCAGCGCCGACAGCGCGGCCGGCGCGCCCGGCGCCACCGCCAGCACGGCATTGCCGGCCGCGAGTGCCTGGATCGTCTGGGAAAGCAGCGTCTCGGCGTCGGGGCCGAGGCAGAGCACGCGGCCGCGTGGCGACAGCGACAGCGTATTGGCCTCGCCGGTCGGTCCAGGCAGGTCGACCTGGCCGAAATCGAGGCTGGCGGCCGCGGCGATCGCCGCCGCGCCCTTGCCGCGCAAATGCTTCCTCAGGATCGCGACGCGATCCGGCCGCGTCGACCAGCCGCCGAACGTCGGATCCGGCAGATTGTCGGCAAGCTCGGTCGCGGTCACCTTGTGGCCCTCGCCAACCTCGGTGCCGGCCACCGGCCCCTTGCGGAAACGGCGCAGGTAATGCGGCCCGCCGGCCTTTGGCCCGGTGCCCGAAAGCCCCTCGCCGCCGAAAGGCTGCGAGCCGACGACGGCGCCGATCTGGTTGCGGTTGACGTAGATGTTGCCGGCATGGATGCCGTCGACGAAATGCTGGACACGGCCTTCGATGCGGGTGTGCAGACCGAAGGTCAGGCCGTAGCCCTTGCGGTTGATGGCGGCGATCACCGCGTCGATCTCATCGGCATCGAAGGTCGCGACATGAAGCACCGGGCCGAACACCTCGCGCTCCATCTCCTCGATGCCTTTGACGCGGAAGACATGCGGCGCGACAAAACGGCCGCTTGCCGGCGCTTCGAGCCTGGCGATCAGCCGCCCCTCCAGCCCCTTCTTCTTGCAGTAATCGCTGATCGCACCTTGAGCCTCGTCGTCGATCACCGGGCCGACATCGGTCGAGATCAGCCACGGGTTACCGACATTGAGCGCTTCCATCGCGCCCTTCAGCATCTCCAGCATCTTCTTCTCGACGTCCTTCTGCACATAGAGCACGCGCAGCGCCGAGCAGCGCTGGCCTGCGCTCTGGAAGGCCGAGGCGAGGATATCGCGCACCGCCTGTTCCGGCAGCGCGGTAGAGTCGACGATCATTGCGTTCAAGCCGCCCGTCTCGGCGATCAGCATGGCATCGGGCGCCGCGGTTTCCGCCAGCTGCTTTTCGATCAGCTTGGCGACCTCGGTCGAGCCGGTGAAGCAGACGCCCGCAATACGCGGGTCGGCGGTGAGCGGTGCGCCGACCGAGGGGCCGTCGCCGGGCAGAAGCTGGACAACGTCCTCCGGCACGCCTGCCTCGCGCAGCATCTCGACGGCGCGGAAGGCGATCAGCGGCGTCTGCTCGGCCGGCTTGGCGATCACCGAGTTGCCGGTGACCAAAGCCGCGGCGATCTGGCCGGTGAAGATGGCCAAAGGGAAATTCCACGGCGAGATGCAGACGATCGCGCCACGCGCTTCCGTACCCGCTTCGGCATTGGCCGCCTCGGCCGCGTAGTAGCGCAGGAAGTCGACCGCCTCGCGCACCTCTGCCACCCCGTCGGCCAGCGACTTGCCGGCTTCGCGTGTAGCAAGGGCGAAGAACTCGACCGCGTTGGCCTCGTAGAGGTCGGCGGCGCGGTTGAGAATCGCGGCGCGCTCGGCAACCGGGCGCTTTGCCCAGGCGGGCTGGGCATCGACTGCAAAGCGCACGGCGGTCGCCACCTGCTTGGCCGCCGCCTCATGCACCGTGCCGACGACCTCGTCGGGCTTGGCCGGATTGACGATCTGGCGCAGCTTGCCGTAGCCGGCGGCGCGCGTGACCGGCTTGGCGTGCCAGCGATCCGCTCCGGCGAACTCCGCTCTTGCCTTCTCGACGGCCGCGAGCGTCAACGGATCGGTGATGTCGAAGCCCTTGGAATTGCGCCTGCCGGCACCAAAAATCGCGGCGGGACGCGCGATCGCGGGATTGGCGGCGGAACCCTGTGTCTCGACGGCCTCGAGCGGATCGCGCGCGATCTCCTCGGGCTCGACCTCCTCGTCGGTCAACTGGTGCACGAAGGAAGAGTTGGCGCCGTTCTCCAGGAGCCGCCGCACCAGATAGGCAAGCAGGTCCGAATGCGCCCCGACCGGCGCGTAGATGCGGCAGCGCATGCCTTCGGCCTTGCGCACCGTCTCATGCAGCGCTTCGCCCATGCCATGCAGGCGCTGGAACTCGAAGGTGTCGCGATCCTTCGTCATCGACAGGATGGCGGCGACCGTATGCGCGTTATGCGTGGCGAACTGCGGATAGATGCGGTCGGTCATCGACAGCAGCTTTTTTGCGCAGGCGAGATACGAGACGTCGGTGTTGGCCTTGCGGGTGAACACCGGATAGCCGGTCAGCCCGAGCGTCTGCGCCCGCTTGATCTCGGTATCCCAATAGGCGCCCTTCACCAGCCGTACCATGATCCGGCGGTCGTATTTTCTCGCCAGCGCATAGAGCCAGTCGATGGCGAATGCCGCGCGCGGGCCGTAAGCTTGGACGACGACGCCGAAACCGTCCCAGCCGGCGAGCTCCGGTTCGGCCAACACCTTCTCGATGACATCGAGCGACAGGTCGAGACGATCGGCCTCCTCGGCGTCGATGTTGAGGCCCATGCGCGAATGCCGCGCGGCAAGCGCCAGCGACAGAAGCCGCTCGGCCATCACCGGCAGCATCTTATCCCGCTGCGCCACCTCGTAGCGCGGATGCAGCGCCGAGAGCTTGACCGAAATGCCATGATTGTAACGGATGTCGGGGCCGTTCGAGCCGGAATCGAGCGAGGAGATCGCATCCGCATAGGCCCGGTGGTAGCGCAGCGCGTCGGCTTCGGTGCGGGCCGCTTCGCCCAGCATATCGAAGGAATAAAGATAACCCTTCTGTGTCATCGGCCGGCCGCGCTTGACCGCCTCGGCGATGGTGCGGCCGAGCACGAACTGCTCGCCCATCTCGCGCATCGCCGCCGCCACGGCCTTGCGGATCACCGGCTCGCCAAGCCTGCGCACCATGGCGCGCAGCGTGCCTTCGATGCCGCCCTCGCCTTCGTCGAGCACGCGGCCCGTCAGCATCAGCGCCCAGGTCGAAGCGTTGACGAAAATCGAGCTCGATCCACCCGAATGCGCCGACCAGTCATGCGGCGCGATCTTGTCGGCGATGAGATCGTCCATCGTCTCGGTGTCGGGTACGCGCAGCAGCGCTTCGGCCAGGCACATCAGCGCCACGCCTTCCTTGGTCGACAGGCCATAGGCCGAGAGAAAAACCTCCATCAACCTGGGATCGGTCGAGCCGCGCACCGCGCGCACCAGATCGGCGGCGCGGGCCGAGATCGCCTTGCGCTCTCCGGCCGAAAGCCCGGCCGCCGCCGACAGTCGCTTCACCGCCTCGTCTTCGTCGGGCAAATAGTTGGCGCGGATCTGCTGGCGGATGGCATCGAGCGGCATGTCGGATCCATGAAAGCGAGCGTGAGGGAGCGGTCTGGCGATCACCGGACCGAATGGCGCAAACTAGCACAGCTTCGAATTTCAGTCGGTCCAAAGAAATCGACAAGATAGTCCGTTTGATCTATCATATAGGTCAATTTTCCATCGTTTCGACTGCCGTATCGATGACCGAAGACCAATTGGACCGCATCGACCGCAACATCCTGGCCGCCCTTGGGCGCGACGGCCGGCTTTCCATGTCGGAGCTGGCGACCAAGGTCGGCCTATCGAAGACGCCGGTCCAGGCGCGCGTGAGGCGGCTGGAAAAGGACGGCTACATAAGAGGCTACCGTGCCGTCATCGACCGCGAACGGATGGGCGAAGGCCATGTCGCCTTCGTCCAGGTGAAGCTGTCGGACACGCGCTCGGCGGCGCTCGATGCCTTCAACCGCGCGGTGCAAGCCGTGCCTGAGATCGAGCAATGCCACATGATGGCGTCGAGCTTCGACTACCTGTTGAAGGTCCGCACCACCGACATCGCCGCCTATCGCCGGGTGCTCGGCGAGCGCATCTCGGCCCTGCCCCACGTCGCCCAGACCTCTACCTTCGTGGCGATGGAGACGGTGAAGGATCGCTAGCGGAAGGTTTCTTTGCCGGATCGACTTCGTCTCTGGCCATTATTGATGCTTCGACAATCGCGAATTCCTCTCGCAAGGCTGCGAATTCGGCAACGAACTCTGTATCCTTGAACCAATCCTTGGCGGCATCTTCAACGAGAACTTTTTTCCGACTCATCGGAGCTTCTTATCGCATCATTCCGACAGCGTCTTCAGGAAGGCCACCAGCGCGGCGCGCTCGCGGTCGGACAGGTCGAGCGGATGGATTTCCGAAACGCCTTCCACGCTCGCCGGCGCTTTCGAGTAATGCTTCACTACGTCATCGAGCGAAGAGAACTGTCCGGCATGCATGTAAGGCGGCCGGCTCGCGGCGCCGCGCAGCGACGGCGTCTTATAGGCGCGCTCGATCTGCGGTCCGTCCTTCACCATGAAACGCAGCTCGCGACAGGCGCTTTCATCGCCGTCGCGGAATTTGCCGAGACAGTTGAACGGGTCGGCCTGAACTTGCGCCACGGCATCGACCCGGCCACGGTCCAGCGGCAGACCGTCGACCGGCGGCACGCCGGTGTTGTGGAAGGAATTGTCGGTGAAGCGCGGGCCGTTGTGGCAGGTCACGCAATTGGCCTTGCCGATGAACAGTTTCAACCCGAGGATCTCCTCGGGCGAGAACGCGGCGTCGCCTTGCGGCGCTGCGCCGGTCGCCAGATCGATGGCAAAGCGGTCGAAGCGCGTCTGCGGAGGCTCGATCGACCGCTCGAAGGCGGCGATCGCCTTGCCGAGATTGGCGAAGACGCGGTTGACATCGTCGGCCTGGGCAGCCGGCATGGCGTTCCAGGCCGCCTTCTCGGCATCGCTGCCCAACGGGCTGGCATTGGCCGGCACGGTGGAAAGATCGGGCAGCGGTCCGAAGATGCGCTCATAGCGCTCGCCGAACCGCTTCTTGATGTAATGCGCGAAGGCGGCCCGGTTGCCTGCCTGCTCCAGCGGATTTTCAAGCGGCGTCAGCGCCTGCGCCCACAGGCTGTCGCGCCTTCCGTCCCAGAAGAACCACGCATTGCGCGCCGCGCCCGCCAGCGGCATGGTGCGACGGTTGGTGTGGCTGACGCCGACCGCCTGCGGCAGGTCGTCCTGGAACTGGCGGTCGATCTTGTGGCAGGTCGAGCAGGACACCGTGCCGTCGCGGCTCATGCCGACATCGAAGAACAGTGTGGAGCCGAGCGCGGCAGCCGCCGGCACATCCGCATACTGGTTCGTGGTGTCCGCTTTGAGCGAAGGCAGCGTGTTCAGCGCCAGCGACGCAATGGTCTTCTTCTCGGCGTCGCTGAACTGCGGCTCGCCGCAGCCGCCCAGCAGGGCGAGAGCGGCTAGGGCCACCAGGCATGCGACACTCGCCAGACGCCTCATCGCCCGCTCACAGCACGACGTTGAAAACGACGGAATCGGAACCGGCCGCCGCCGAGATGGCGAAACGCAGTTGCCACCAGCCGCTCATCGTGAACTTCACCCCGTCGATACGGTAGCGCCCGTCGCCCAGATAATCGGTCGCCTGCGGGCTGGTCGGCAAGCCGTGATCGTGCTGCGGCATGCCGCCTGAAACGGTGATGGCCGCCCCTTCCACCGGCGCGCCGGCGGCGGTCTTCAGCGTCAGCAGCCAGGATTGCAGCTCGCCCTGCCGGACGACGCCGCGCTCCGGCTCGAAGCTCGCGACGAACAGGCCGACCGCCGTCTTTTTCGAGAGCGAAATGTCCGGACCGGGCCCCGATTGCGGCAGCGTCAGATAGACGGCGGCCACGATACCGATCAGCAGGGCAGCCAGACCGAGACCCGCAAGAATGTAACGCCATATCGATGCCAAACCCGTTCCTCTTCGGCTGCTAACGTCACGGGCCGCGTATCGCGTCCCGCTCTGCCTGTGGGAAATCGCTTCTGGCGCAAAATTCGGCCTTCGCCAAGCATGGCGCTGCCTGCCGCGAAAAGCTACAGCAACAAGTCTTAGGAAGGGATAAGCCCGCATGGCCAATGGTATCGCGTCGATCGGCGAATGCATGCTGGAACTGTCGGGCCAAACCGGTTCGAACTGGCGTATGGGTTTTGCCGGCGACACCTTCAACACGCTCTGGGCATTGCACGCGTTGAGCCCGGACCGGCCCGCGACCTATGTGTCGGCCTTCGGCGACGACCCCTTCTCGCGCGACCAGATCGCTTTCTTCGCCGAGAACGGCATAGGGATTGGCAACAGTCCGGTCATTGCCGGCGCACGCCCCGGCCTTTACGCCATCACACTCACCGGAGCCGAGCGCGCCTTCACCTATTGGCGAAGCGATGCGGCCGCGCGCCAGCTTGCCTCCGATCCATTGGCGCTGGCAAAAAGCCTTGGAAGCCAGGCACTTGTCTATTTTTCCGGAATCACTCTCGCAATCCTGGATGAGGCGGCGCGCAAAACCCTCCTGTCGGCCGTGGCGACCGCCCGTAAGGCCGGCTCGCTCACCGCCTTTGACCCCAACTACCGGCCGCGTCTGTGGCCGAGCCGCAAGGCGGCGCAGGCCGCGATCCTGGAGGCGCTCGCCGTCGCCGACATCACGCTGCCGACCTTTCCGGACGAGCAGATGCTTTTCGGGGATATGACGCCGCAGGCAACGGCCGAGCGCCTCGGCAAGCTGACCGGCGAGGTCGTGGTCAAGAACGGCGAGCAGCCGGCCTTGATTACGCTGAACGGCGCTTCACAAACCGTTGACGCGGTGCATGTGGCCTCCCCCGTCGACACCACGGGCGCGGGCGATTCCTTCAACGGCGGCTATCTGGCCGCCAGGCTTGCCGGCCATGCACCCGCCGACGCGGTGCGCCGCGCGCATCGCGTCGCCGCCGCGGTTGTTCAGGTTCGCGGCGCGCTGGCTCCATTCGAGACACTCAGAACGGCCTTCGACAGTTAAGCGCTGTCGAAGCTTAGGCGCGGTTTCACTTCAATATCGACAAACTTAGGGCAAACGGAACCGGTACTCGGTCACCTGATGGTAGATCTGACCTGGCCATAGAGTGGCTTGCGGGAAATAGGGCCGGTTCGGCGCGTCCGGCCAGGTCTGCGCCTCGAGGCAGAGGCCCGAAAACGCCTTGTAGCGGTTGCCATCGAGCCCAGGCGATGTCGGCGCCACATACTGGCCGATATAGAGCTGGAGGCCGGGCTCGGTGGTCCAGACTTCCATCTCGACACCGGAATTGGCGCCTTGCACCCAGGCCGCCTGGTGCAGCGGTCCACGGTTGGAGGCCAGGCAGAAATTCAGGTCATAGCGAAGCTGCTCGCCTTCCATTTCCATGCGCAGCGGCCGCGCCTGCCGGAAATCGTAGGGCGTGCCGTCGACCGGCTTCACCACGCCGGTGGGGATCATCTCGTCATCGACGGGCGTATAGGCGCCTGCGTTGAGCATCAGCCTGTGGTCGAGGATGTCGCCGGCCCCGCCATCGTCGAGGTTGAAATAGGAATGCTGCGCCAGATTGCAGAGCGTCGGCTCCTCGCAGGTCGCGGTCAGCTCCATGCTGAGCGTGCCGGGGATCTTCAGCCGATACGTGCAGGTGACATCGAGCGCGCCGGGAAAGCCCATCGCGCCGTCCGGGTCGTGCAACGTCAGCGTCACGAAATCGCGGCCGTGCAGCGAGACCGCCCACGGCCGGTGGAAATAACCTTCAGAGCCGCCATGCAGCGTATGCTTGCCGAGAAAATTCTGCTCGGTCTGATAGCGCTTGCCGGCGATGGTGAAGCGGCCGCCGCCGATGCGGTTGGCGAAGCGGCCGACGAGCGCGCCGAAGAAGGCCCGGTCGGTCTCGTAGGGCTCGAAACGGTCGTAGCCCAGCACCAGCGGCGCATCGTGGCCGGAAAGGCGTAGATCCTGGACGATGGCGCCGAGGCCGATGATGTTGGCGGTGAGGCCGCCGCCCCGGATTGTAAACCGGCGCACGGCCTCGCCCGCCTGTGTCGTGCCGAAGACCTCGCCGTCTTTCATCGCCATGCCCGAAATGTCATTTCCTGATCCGTGGATTTAGGCCGGCCACGCATCGTCCGGCAAGGGCAGGCTGAACGCCTGCCCTGTTCCAGGCATCGATATCAGAGCCCGAGGCCGCCGAAGCAGGCATATTTGGTGTCGAGATAGTCCTCGATGCCCTGATGCCCGCCTTCGCGGCCAAGACCGGATTCCTTGACGCCGCCGAACGGTGCCTCGGGCGTGGTGATCAGGCCTTCATTGACGCCGACCATGCCATATTTCAGGCCTTCCATGACCCGGAAGGCGCGGCCGAGATCGCCGGTGTAGAAATAGGCGGCGAGGCCGAACTCGGTGTCGTTGGCCAAAGCCACCGCCTCTTCCTCGGTCTCGAACTTGAACACCGGCGCGACCGGGCCAAAGATCTCTTCCTTCATGAAGCGCATCTTCGGGGTGGCGCCGGCGATGACTGTCGGCTGGAAGAACGAGCCGCCCAGCGCATGACGCTTGCCGCCGGCGATGACCTTGCCGCCCTTCGACGTTGCGTCGGCGATCAGCTCCTCGACCTTCTCGACGGCCTTCTCATCGATCAGCGGCCCCTGCTGCACGCCCTCCTCCAAGCCCGACCCGACCTTCAGATCGTTGCTGGCCGCGGCGAGCTTCTCGACGAACTTGTCGTAGATGCCGGCCTGCACGAGGAAGCGGTTGGTGCAGACGCAGGTCTGGCCGGAATTGCGGTACTTGGCGGTGATGGCGCCGGCAACCGCACGGTCGACATCGGCATCGTCGAAGACCAGGAACGGCGCGTTGCCGCCAAGCTCCATCGACACTTTCTTGACCGTCGACGCCGACTTCTGGATCAGGATCTTGCCGACCTCGGTCGAGCCGGTGAAGGTGATCTTCTTGACCAGCGGATTGGCGCAGATCTCGTCGCCAATCTCGCCGGCCGAACCGGTGACGACATTGACGACACCTTTCGGGAAGCCGACTTCCTCGACAAGCGCCCCCCAGGCGAGGCCTGAATAAGGCGTCTGCGAAGCCGGCTTGACCACCGCGGTGCAGCCCGCGGCCAGCGCCGGGCCGAGCTTGCGGGCCAGCATCGAGGACGGGAAGTTCCACGGCGTGATGGCGGCAATGACGCCGACCGGCTCCTTGGTCACCAGGATGCGGCGGTCGCCCCACGGCGACGGCACGATGTCGCCATAGACGCGGCGGCCTTCCTCGGCGAACCACAATATGTAGGCCGCGGCGGAGCCTATCTCGCCCTTGGATTCGAACAGCGACTTGCCCTGCTCGATGGTCAGCAGCTCGGCAAGCACGTCCTGATTGTCCATCATCGCGTCATGCAGCTTGCGCAAGAGCTTCGAGCGCTCGAGCGCGGTGGTCTTGCGCCAGCTCTTGAAGGCTTCCTCGGCGGCCTCGATGGCGCGGCGCGTCTCGGCCTTGCCGGCCTTCGGCACGGTGCCGATCTTCAAGCCCGTTGCCGGGTTGTTGACGTCGATGGTCTGGCCGCTGTCGGCCTGCACCCATTCACCATTGATGAGATTGGCCTGGCGCATGAAATGGCTGGTTTTCTGAAGCATGGTCTGGCCTCCGTTCGGCGCGCTGATCGGGCCGTTTTTCTGAATGTCCGTTGAAGCGTGCTCAAGAGCCGCACGCCGGCGCATTGCTCTTACCTAGGGAAAGGCGGGCAAGCAATCACAAGATGGCATATAGGGGTTGGGCCAGCAAAGGCGAGCCGGGACTCTTCTTGGCTTCATGGTAGGGAATGTTGAGATTCCGGTCAGTCCGGCCTCACCTGAATATCGACATTCCCTATCCGAAAATATGCACCACCGCCGTCAACCAGAAGGAAGTGGTCAGCACGGCGCTCGCCGTGGCAAGCGTCATCTGGTTCGAGGCCAGCGCCTGGCCGGTGTTGAACTGGACCGCGATCAGGTAGGAATTGATCCCCGAAGGCAGCGCGGCGACGACGACCGCGACCTTGGCGGTCAGCGGCGGCAGGCCGAGCAGCCAGACGAACGCCAGCACCAGCGCCGGCATCAGGAACAGTTTGAGCCCCGACAGCGCCAACGCCGGCCGGATATTGCCGGAGATGCCGAAGCGGCGCAGGCTCAGCCCCATGGCGAACAGCGCCACCGGGCCGGCCGTGTCGGCGAGCGTATCGACCAGCCGTCCGACAAGGTCCGGCAGCGGCGCGCCGGTGAGGCGCCAGGCAAGCCCCGCCAGGATTCCTATGATCAAAGGGTTGATGAAAAGCCGCCGAAGGAAGCTTTTGATGACGCGCAGCGGATGCACCGTCTCGCCGCTGCCGCGCCCGAACATCTCGAACAGCACGATCGAGGCCATCATCATGATCGGCAGGTGGACCGAGACCAGCAGCGACAGCACCTCGAAGCCGCTCGCGCCGAATATGCCGAGGATGAAAGGCGCGCCGAGCAGCACGACATTGGAATAGGCCGAGGAGACGCCGCCGACGATGCCGGCGCGGGCGTCCCGGCCGAAGACGCGCGTCATGACCAGATGCCCCGCGGCCCAGGTGATGGCGGCGGCCGCAAAATAGGCACCCCACAGCGACCACGGCGTGACGCCGTGGAAATCCGATTTGACCATGGTCCGGAACAACAGCAGCGGCATTGCCACGTTGACGGCGAATTCGGAAATGCCCTCCCCGCTCGCAGGCTTCAGATAGCCGGTGAACCCGGCCAGATAGCCGAGCGCCACCAGGCTGAAGACAAAAAGGACGGTTTCGGTGAGCGGACTCATTTTTGGGGCGGAGACATTTTTCCCGTGATAGGCGAGCCCTGATCGCCATGCAATTGGCGCGATGCGGCGCTCCCCGGCTGCTGTGCTTGTTTTCCAGCCGGCTTTGCGGTCCCTATATGCCAATCACGGCCTTGGCCCCGTCGGGCCGCCAAAGGACTTCTGATGCTGCGGATTGTACTGGCGTTTTTCCTCCTTGCTGCTCCGAGCCTTGCCCACGCGACCGACGCCGGCTGGGCGCTGCTGCGCGACGGCGGCCATATCGTGCTGCTTCGCCATGCCTTCGTCACCGGGGCGACCGACCCGTCGAATTTCGACATCGACAATTGCGGGACCCAGCTCAACCTGTCGCAGCGCGGCAAGCAGCAGGCAAGTCGCATCGGTGCGCTGTTCGCGGCTCGCGCGGCCCCGATCGATCACGTGCTTTCCAGCCGCTACTGCCGCTGCCTCGACACTGCCCGCATCGCTTTCGAGTCCGAGCCGCATCCTTTCGCGCCGCTCGACCTGCTGAAAGCCGACCCCGCCGGGAAAGCCGCGCAGATCGCTGCGATCATGAAGGAGATCCGCGGCTATTCCGGGTCCGACAATCTGGTTCTGGTCACGCATCTCGAAAACATCGTGGCGCTCACCGGCATCGCACCGCGCGAAGGTGAAGCCGTGGTGGTGGCACCCGATGGCGACGGCCTCAGGGTGCTCGGCCGCGTGACTTTCTGACGGCCGGCTATCCATTTTTAGGGCCTATCTGTTGCAGAAATGCCACCGGCGGCGTTCGCAAACGCAATTGAGCAAACTCGGTGCATTGCTTTGGATTGCGTTCCCAAGGCCGTCATCCCATCTGCGGCCGGCGCATTCGGCCTTTTCCTGCCGGAAAAAACCGATTAGACAGCGCCCAAACAAGATGCGGACAGATTCCGCCCGCAACCGAAGGAAGAGCCCTTGTCCACCACTTTCGAGAAAGTCGCCAAGATCATTGCCGACACCAGCGAGATCGACATCGATACCATCACGCCCGAGAGCCACACCATCGACGACCTCGGCATCGACAGCCTCGATTTCCTCGACATCGTCTTCGCCATCGACAAGGAATTCGGCATCAAGGTGCCGCTCGAGAAGTGGACGCAGGAAGTCAATGACGGCAAGGCTTCGACCGACGATTACTTCGTCATGAGGAACCTCTGCGCCAAGATCGACGCCCTGGTCGCGGCCAAGGCCGCCTGAGCCGGCTCGGGCGCGGTCTTGACGCCGCCCGGTCACCTGACCCAAAACAGCCGCCCATGAGTGCCCACGACGTCGTCATTACCGGCATCGGCCTTGTCTCTTCGCTGGGAGAAGGTCCCGATGCGCATTGGCAGAAGCTGACCCAGCCTGGTTTCCAGCCGGTGCTCGAGGCTGAGCGCTTCGCGCCCTATACCATTCATCCCCTGCCCGAGATCGACTGGAACCTGCAGATCGCCAAGCGCGGCGACCAGCGCCAGATGGAAACCTGGCAGCGCCTTGGCACCTATGTCGCCGGCCTTGCGCTGGACGACGCCGGCATCAAGGGCAATGACGAGCTGTGTGCGACCATGGACATGGTGGTGGCGGCCGGCGGCGGCGAGCGTGACGAGGCCGTCGACGCCGCGATCCTTGCGGCCTCCGAAAGCCGCAACGACCGCGACGTGCTGCTCAACGAGAAGCTGACCACGGAATTGCGGCCGACGCTGTTCCTCGCCCAGCTTTCCAACCTGCTTGCCGGCAACATCTCGATCGTCCACAAGGTCACCGGCTCCTCCCGCACCTTCATGGGCGAGGAAGGCGCAGGCGTCTCGGCGGTCGAGACGGCGGCCGCGCGCATCCGCTCCGGCCAGTCGACCCATGTACTGGTCGGCGGGGCCTTCCAGACCGAGCATTCCGACATGCTGCTCGGCTATGAGCTAGCCGGTTATCTGCATCGCGGCCCATGGAAGCCCGTCTGGCAACGCCGGGGCAGCGAAGGCGGCGGCGTGGTAACGGGCTCGGGCGGCGCCTTCCTGGTGCTGGAGCAACGCGAGCACGCGAAGAGCCGCGGCCGCAAGATCTACGCCGAGCTTGGCTCCGTCGTTTCCGGCCGCGCCAGACGCCGGCGCGGCGAGTTGAATGCCGAGATCGCCACGCTGCTGAAGCAAGCCGCCCTTCCCGATGGCGAACTGCTTACGATTTCCGCCGCCTCCGGCGCCCACGCCGCCACAGCGGCGGAGAAGGAAGCATTCGACGCGAACCCGGCGCTTGCCGCGCGGGCATTCTCGACGCTGACCGGGCACATGAAGGAAGCGCAGTTCCCCTTCGCCGTTGCACTCGCCGCAATGGCAGTCGACCGCAGGGCCGGTTACCCCGTGTTCGATGCCGCGGCGGAGCGGCCTTACGAAGGCGCCCCGACTTCCGTCCTTGCAACGGCGATCGGCTATCACCAATTCGAGGGCTTGGGGCTGGTCAAAGCCGCTTAGATCGGTTTTTTCGCAATTCCGGACGGAAAACCGCTACACATTTTTCCTGGAATTGCTCAAGGACGAGGCACGTAAAGCATGGCCAATCTTCGCGATCACATGGGTCGGCCGATCGTCGCCGTCACCGGTATCGGCGTCGTGACGTCGCTGGGTATCGGCAAAAAAGACAATTGGGCGGCACTGACCTCGGGCACGTCAGGTATCCATCAGATCACCCGCTTCCCGGTCGATCAGCTCAACACGCGCATTTCCGGCATGGTCGACTTCCTGCCGTCGAGTTCGAAGGGCGCTAGTCACCTCACCTACGAACTGGCCGAAACCGCTGCCCAGGAGGCCGTCTCCGAGGCGGGTTTGGAATCAGGCGAGTTCGGTGGCCCGCTGTTCCTGGCCTCGCCGCCGGTCGAGCTCGACTGGGCCGACCGCTTTTCGCTCTACAATTCCGGCGAGGGCGACACCGGTGCCGAAAGGCTGCTTCGCGTGGCGCGCGGATTGAAGGAGCTCGACATTTTCGAGACCACGCAGTTCGGCTCGATTGCCGACCGGCTGGCCGACCATTTTGGTACGCGCGGCCTGCCGATCACCTTGTCGACTGCCTGCGCTTCCGGCGCCACTGCCATCCAGCTCGGCGTCGAGGCGATCCGTCGCGGCGAGTGCGACAAGGCGCTGTCGATCGGCACCGATGGGTCAGCCACCGCTGAGGCGCTGATCCGCTTCTCTTTGCTCTCGGCGCTCTCCACCCACAACGACCTTCCCGAGAAGGCGTCAAAACCCTTCTCCAAGGACCGCGACGGCTTCGTGCTGGCGGAAGGCTCCGGCGCGCTGGTGCTGGAATCGCTGGAGGCAGCCCTTGCACGCGGCGCCACCATCCTCGGCATCATGCGCGGCTGCGGCGAAAAGGCAGACGACTTCCACCGCACCCGCTCCAAGCCCGACGCCTCGCCGGCAATCGCGGCTGTGCGCGCCGCCCTGGCCGATGCGGGCCTCAGCGAAGACGAGATCGACTACGTCAATGCGCACGGCACCTCGACGCCGGAAAACGACAAGATGGAACATCTGTCGCTGTCGACCGTCTTCGGCGAGCGCATCGGCTCGATGCCGGTTTCATCGAACAAGTCGATGATCGGCCACACGCTATCGGCCGCCGGCGCGGTCGAGGCCGCTTTCTCGCTGATGACCATGCGCGAAAGCGTCATCCCGCCGACCATCAACTACGACAATCCCGATCCCGCTATCGTGCTCGACGTCGTTCCGAACAAGAAGCGCAACGCCGAAGTCGGCACGGTATTGTCGAATTCCTTCGGCTTCGGCGGCCAGAACACCTGCCTTGTCATGGCGAGGGAACCGGTCTAAGCGGACTTTTTCCGCCAATGCATGTCGCGCAAAAGTGAAATCGGTTTCGCGACGACGACATGCATAAAAACAAAGAACTAAAGCGCAACGCGCTTTAGTTCAGAACCCGACAGGCCAAATGCGCGCATTGCAACTTATCGAGGACCGCCGCCTTGAAGCGGTGGACCTGCCGCCTCCCCCGCCGCCTTCGCTCGGCGAAGTGACGCTCCGCATCAAGGCGGTGGCGCTCAACCATATCGACGTCTGGGGCTGGCGCGGCATGGCTTTTGCCAAGCGCAAGCTGCCGCTGGTCGTCGGCGCCGAAGCCGCGGGCGAGGTCGAAGCGGTCGGGCCCGGCGTCTCCAACCTCCTGCCGGGACAATTGATGTCGATCTACGGCGCGCGCACCTGCGGGCTGTGCCGGGCCTGCCGTGAAGGCCGCGACAATCTCTGCGAGCATGTTTCCGGCGTCCACGGCTTCCACCTCGATGGTTTCGCTCAGGAGAAGATCAACCTGCCGGCGCGCCTCCTGGTGCCCGCTCCTCCCGGCGTCACGGAAATCGGTGCGGCGGTCGCTCCGGTCACCTTCGGCACGGTCGAGCATATGCTGTTCGACAATGCCAAGCTGGAACCGGGCGAAACCATCCTCGTCCATGCCGGCGGCTCCGGCATCGGCTCCGCCGCCATCCAGCTGGCCAAGAAGATGGGTTGCACGGTGATCACCACGGTCGGCTCGAACGACAAGATCGACAAGGCCAAGGCGCTTGGCGCCGACCATGTCATCAACTACCGCGAGGACCGTTTCGAAGGCGTCGTGCGCAAGCTGACCAGGAAAAAGGGCGTCGACGTGGTGTTCGAGCATGTCGGCGCCGACACTTTTGCCGGTTCGATGCTCTGCTTGAAGCGCGGCGGCCGCCTCGTCACCTGCGGCTCGACCTCGGGCGTGTCGACGCAGGTCAACCTGATGCAGCTCTTCCAGCAGCAGCTGAAGCTGCTCGGGTCCTTCGGCTGCCGCATGGAGAACATGGCCAATGCCATGCAGAAGATGGCGGCCGGCCTCGTTGCCCCTGTGATCGATACCGAGGTGGGTTTCGACGACATCGACGCGGCGCTGAAGCGCATGGAAGGCCGCGACGTGTTCGGCAAGATCATCCTGCGCGTTTCCTAAAGCAATTCCAGGAAAAATGTGAAGCGGTTTTCCGTCAGGAATTGCGTCAAAACAAGAGGATAGAGCGGTTCATCGTTTCCGTGAAACGATGCAACGCCCTAAAGGCGGATGGTCGGCAAGGTGTTCAGGAAAGCCCTCCGGGACTTCATGTTCCGCTACGGCCGGCGGCTACGCCAGCTGGAGCACTGGCTGGTCGCCAGGCTCGCCATGGTGATGTTGTCGCTGCTGCGTTTGTTGCCGCCCGACAGCGCGCTCAACTTCGCCGACCGTGCCGCCCGCCGCATCGGCCCCTTGGTTGGACGCCACCGCGTGGCCGTCAACAATCTGCGCCTTGCCTATCCGGAAAAGAGCGACGCCGAGATCGAAGCGATCGCGCTCGACATGTGGGGCAACATGGCTCGCCTCGCGGCCGAGTACATCTTCCTCGACGCCCTGTTCGACTTCGATCCGAACGCTTCGAAGCCGGGCCGGGTCGAGGTTCGCGGCATCGAGCATTTCGTCGAGATCGCCGGCGAGAAGAAGCCGCACATCCTGTTCACCGGCCATCTCGGCAATTTCGAGCTGCTGCCGGTGGCCGCCGCCACTTTCGGCATGAGCATCACGGCGCTGTTTCGCCCGCCGAACAATCCCTACCTTGCCGACTACATTCTCTCGACGCGCCGCTCCTCCATGGGTGAGCTGCTACCCTCCGCCACCGGTGCGTCCTTCGCTCTTGCCGCCATCCTGGAGAATGGCGGCAATATCGGCGTGCTGGTCGATCAGAAATTTTCAGGCGGTGTGGAGACGACATTCTTCGGTCGCCCATGCCAGAGCAACCCGATGCTTGGCATGCTCGCCCGCCACTATGACTGTGACGTTTACCCCGCCCGCTGCGTCAGGCTGCCGGGCAACCGCTTCCGTCTGGACATCGAGGACAAGCTGACTTTGCCGCGCACCGAAGACGGCAGTGTCGACGTCAATGCCGCCACCCAGCTCCTCACCGACGTGGTCGAGCGCTGGGTGCGCGAGGATCCTGGACAGTGGATGTGGTTCCACAAGCGCTGGGAAATCAGCGGCCGTCGCCGCAAGCGGCGCGGGCAGGCCAGGGAGGCAGCCGGCCTTTAGAGCATCTCACCGTTTCGTGGAAACGGCGGGCCGCTCTAAATCCTTGTTTTGACGCAATTCCCGACGGAAAACCGCTTCACATTTTTCCTGGAATTGCTCCAGCCGATCGGCGTTGCCCCAGATCAGTTGGTGACGACGATCCGCGTGTTGCCGAAGCCGGCCTCCTTGACCATCGCGTAGAAGGTCGCTGCGTTGGCCGGATGCAGGCGCACGCAGCCATGCGAGGCCGGGCGCCCGAGATTTCTGACCGCCCCGGTGCCGTGGATGGCGTAGCCGCCGTGGAAGAACACCGAATAGGGCATCGGCGAGTTGTCATACTTGCTCGAGTACCACATCCGGGCGGTCCATTGCGGCCGGTAGCTGCCGCGCGGCGTGAAGTAGCCCTTGCGCGCGGTCGACACGCTCCAGCGATAAACCACCTGGCCGTATTTGCTGACGGTCATGGTCTGCGACGAGACGTTGATATTGGCGACCAGGTTGGCCGCCCGACTTGCGATAGACATGCAAAACAACGCGGTTGCCAGCACGGTTGCCATGAGAACGAACTTTTTCATGCGATCAAACCCCTTTGATTGCCCCTGCCATCGACGCGGTTTTTCCATCTTTTTGCCGGCAGATGCGTTAAATACCACACACTCGTTGACGATTCCGCCAATGCAATACGGTGAATTTGAACGATTTTCCCGGTATGGTTGCCGCGGCGACATGCACCCTCTGAAGTTTAGGCGGAGCGTTGCGCCATGCCTGGATCGTCGTGTGGCAATGAGCGACTGGTCGCTTGCAAATGAGCGACTGGTCGCTTGCAAAAGTGCTGCGTTCCTTCTTCAATCCGCCGAATGAATGAACGACTTCTCAAAGCGGTCGAGGACCGGGTCGAGGACCTGGTTGCGCTGACCGCGGACCTGATCCGCTTCCCGACCGTCAATCCGCCGGGTGAAGCCTATGGGCCATGCGCCGAGTTTCTCGGCGCGCGCCTGAGCAAACGCGGCTTCGAAACCGAGTTTGTCCGCGCCGACGGCGCGCCCGGCGACAGCGAACGCTATCCGCGCGTCAATGTCGTCGCCCGCTTCGACGGCCGCTCGCCCGGCCCATGCGTGCACTTCAACTCGCATATCGACGTTGTCGAGGCCGGCGACGGCTGGACCGTAGATCCCTTCGCCGGCGTGGTGAAGGACGGCAGGGTCTATGGCCGCGGCGCCTGCGACATGAAAGGCGGCCTGGCGGCCTCGGTGATCGCCGTGGAAGCCTTCATGGAAGTCTATCCCGATTTCCCCGGCGCCATCGAGATATCGGGCACGGCGGACGAGGAATCGGGCGGTTTCGGCGGCGTCGCCCATCTGGCAAGGCTCGGCTATTTCTCGAAGCCGAAGGTCGACCACGTCATCATCCCTGAGCCGCTGAACAAGGATCGCATCTGCCTTGGCCACCGTGGCGTCTGGTGGGCTGAGATCGAGACCAAGGGCGAAATCGCGCATGGTTCGATGCCGTTCCTCGGCGACAACGCGGTGCGCCATATGGGCGCCGTCCTGCAGGCTTTCGAGGAAGAGCTCTTCCCGGCGCTCGACCGCAAGATGACGCGCATGCCGGTGGTGCCGGAAGGCGCCAGGCGCTCGACCATGAACATCAACTCGATCCATGGCGGCCAGACCGAGGATTTCCGGCCGGGGCTTCCCTCGCCCAACGTGCCGGATTGGTGCCGGCTCACCATCGACCGACGCTTCCTGCTCGAAGAGGACATCGCCACCGTCAAAGGCGAAGTCACCGGCATCCTCGAGCGGCTGAAGCGCGAGCGGACAAAATTCGACTACGAAATCCGCGACCTGATGGAGGTGCTGCCGCTGATGACCGAGCGCGACGCGCCGGTGGTGAAGGCTGTCGCGAAAGGCATCATGGAGGTGTTCAACCGCGAGCCCGACTATGTGATCTCGCCCGGTACCTACGACCAGAAGCACGTCGCGCGCATCGGCCACCTCTATGACTGCATCGCCTACGGCCCGGGCATTCTCGACCTTGCGCATAGGCCGGACGAATGGGTGGGCATCGCCGACATGGTGGAATCGGCCAAGGTGATGGCGATCGGCCTCAACGTGCTCTTGCGCGGCACGACCGGCTGATCGGGAAAAACATTCCGCCTGGCGCCGTCCGGCAGCACGAAACGCAATTTACTCGCGCGCGAAATCACGCTTCTATCCGCTACACTTGGCTAGGTTTAAGCAAATGGGAGTTCAGCGATGAAATTGTGGAAGGCCATTTTCGCCGCGGCCGTGCTGTCATTCGCCGCCGCCACGTCGGCCTTTGCCGCGCGCACCGACCTCGTCATCGGCATTCCGCTCGAACCACCCCATCTCGATCCGACAGCGGGCGCCGCCGCTGCGATCGACGAGGTGCTCTACGCCAACGTCTTCGAAGGTCTCACGCGCATCGGCCCGAACGGCGAGGTCCTGCCCGATCTCGCCGAAAGCTGGACCATCTCGGACGACGGCAAGACCTATACCTTCAAGCTGCATGCCGGTGTGAAATTCCATGACGGTTCGGGCTTCAGCGCCGACGATGTGAAATTCTCGCTCGACCGCGCCCGCGCCGACAATTCGGTCAATGCGCAGAAGGGCCTGTTTGCGCAGATCGACAAGGTGGACGTCGTCGATCCGACCGCTGTGAAGGTGACGCTGAAGAACCCGCAAGGCTCCTTCCTCTACAATATGGGCTGGGGCGATGCGGTGATCGTGTCGCCGAAATCGGCCGATACCAACAAGGAAAGGCCGATCGGCACCGGTCCCTTCAAGTTCCAGAACTGGGCCAAGGGCTCGTCGATCACATTGGTCAAGGCCGACGGCTATTGGGGAGCGCCGGTATCCCTCGACAAGGTCGAGTTCCGCGTCGTGCCGGATGCCGCCGCTGCCGTGCCGGCGCTGCTTTCCGGCGACATCCAGGCCTTCCCTTTCTTCGATCCGGATAGCGTCTCGCAAGTCAAGGACGACCCTCGTTTCAAGGTGGTGATCGGCTCGACGGAAGGCGAAACGATCCTGTCGATCAACAACAAGAAGCCGCCTTTCGACAAGCTGCAGGTGCGCCAGGCGATCTCCTTTGCGCTCGACCGCAAGGCGATCATCGACGGCGCTTCGGCCGGTCTCGGCGTGCCGATCGGCTCGCATATGTCACCGGCTAACAAGGACTACGTGGATCTCACCGGCCTTTATCCGCACAATGTCGACAAGGCCAAGGAACTACTGAAGGAAGCCGGCCTCGAAAACGGCTTCAAGGCGACGCTGAAGCTGCCGCCGCCTTCCTATGCGCGGCTCGGCGGCGAGATCATCGCCTCGCAACTGCGCGATGTCGGCATCGATCTGCAGATTATCCCGGTCGAATGGGCGCAGTGGCTGGACCAGGTCTTCACCAAGAAGGATTACGACCTGACCATCGTCTCCCACACCGAGCCGAACGACATCGATATCTATTCGCGCAAGGACTATTATTTCAATTACAGCAACCCGACCTTCGACAAGATCATCGCCGACCTGAACCTCACCTCCGACGAGGCAAAGCGAAAGGAGCTGCTCGGCGAGGCGCAGAAGATTTTGGCTGACGATGCCGTGGTCGGCTTCCTCTATGAATTGCCGAAGGTCGGCGTCTGGGACGCCAAGCTGCAGGGCCTGTGGGAAAATGCGCCGATCCAGGCCAATGACCTGACCAAGGTGAAGTGGACGGATTGAGGCCTACTCGGCCAAAGGCGAACCTTGCGCTCCGTCACACCCCCCTCTGCCCTGCCGGGCATCTCCCCCGCAAGGGGGGAGATTGGCAGTTTCCGAGCCGCCGACACCCACTCGACGTCGGCGATTGGCGAAAGCGCAAAGGAGAGCTCAATCTCCCCCCTTGCGGGGGAGATGTCCGGCAGGACAAAGGGGGGTGGGCGGGAACTCCGTCTTAACCCGGTCCTTGCACCCGGCAACTCAACAATTCTTCAGCAATGACCGCCTACCTCCTAAAACGCCTCATCATCGCCGCCCTCACCTTGGTGCTGGCCTCGATAGTCGTTTTCGCCGTGATGGAAATCCTGCCCGGTGATCCGGCGCGGCTGATGCTGGGCTTCAACGCCAGCGCCGATCAGGTCGAGCTGCTGCGCAACCAGATGGGACTGAATGCGCCGCTGGTGCTGCGCTACCTGCATTGGGCGGGCGGAATGCTCAGCCTCGATTTAGGCCGCTCCTACACCTATTCGGTTCCCGTCATCGACTTGGTGCGCGAACGCATTGCCGTTTCCCTGCCGCTGGCGCTGATTGCGCTCGCCCTGTCAACGGTCATCGCCATTCCGGTCGGCGTGTTCTCCGCCAGCCGACAAGGCCGGGCGGGCGACACGCTAGCCATGGGGGCAGCCCAACTCGGCGTCGCAGTGCCCAATTTCTGGTTCGCGCTGATGCTGATCTATCTCTTCGCGGTCTGGCTGCGGCTGGTGCCGGCCGGCGGCTTTCCCGGCTGGAACGTCGGCATCTGGACGGCGCTGAAATCCCTTCTGTTGCCGGCCATCGCACTAGCGCTGCCGCAGGCGGCGATCCTCGCCCGCGTCGCCCGCTCGGCGCTGATCGAGGTGCTCAACGAGGATTATATCCGCACCGCCCGCGCCAAGGGCCTGCCCTATCGAGCCGTGCTCTGGCGCCACGCGCTGCGCAACGCCATGATCCCGGTGCTCACCATCCTCGGCCTGCAATTCGCCTTCCTGCTCGCCGGCACCATCATCATCGAGAATGTCTTTTACCTGCCGGGCCTCGGCCGGCTGATCTTCCAGGCCATCACCCAGCGCGACCTGATCGTGGTCGAGAGCATCGTCATGCTGCTGGTCGCCGCCGTGATCCTCATCAACCTCATTGTCGATTTCTCCTACGCCATCGTCGACCCGCGCCTGCGAGGCCGGCAATGACCATGCGCATCGACCTGCCCGAAGAAACCATTGCCGGCGTGCTTGCCAGGGCGTTCGGCAACCGCTCCTTACTGATCGGGCTCGTCATCACGCTGCTGGTCGTGGCCGTCGCGCTCGTCTCGTTCCTATGGACGCCTTATGACGTCACAAGGCTGGTGATCGCCGACAAGACGCAGTCGCCCTCCTTGACGCACTGGTTCGGCACCGACCATTTCGGCCGCGACATCCTGTCGATGATCATGGTCGGCGCCCGCAACTCGATCGCCGTGGCGCTGGTCGCGGTCGGCATCGGCATGGGCATCGGCGTGCCGCTCGGCGCCTTCGCGGCCGCGCGCGGCGGAATGGCCGACGAGGCGCTGATGCGCGTCAACGATCTCGTCTTCGCCTTTCCGGCGCTGCTTTCGGCAATCATGATCACCGCGATCTTCGGCCCGGGTGCGGTCAACGCCATCATCGCCATCGGCATCTTCAACATCCCGGTCTTCGCCCGTGTTGCGCGGGCCGGCGCGCTCGCCATCTGGCCGCGCGAATTCATCCTCGCCGCGCGCGCCGCCGGCAAAGGCATGACGCGGATCACCGTCGAGCACATCCTGCCCAACATCGCGACGCTGCTGCTTGTCCAGGGCACGATCCAGTTTGCGCTGGGCATCCTGGCCGAAGCCGGGCTTTCCTATGTCGGCCTCGGCGCCCAGCCGCCGATGCCGAGCTGGGGTCGCATGCTGTTCGATGCGCAGACGCGCATGGTGACCGCGCCCTGGATGGCGATCTTTCCCGGCATGGCGATCGTCATCACCGTGCTTGGGCTGAACCTGCTCGGCGACGGCATCGCCGACATCCTCGATCCGAAATCGCGGCGGCGCCGATGAGCCTGCTCGAGATCGAGAACCTGTCGCTGACGATCGGCGGCACTCCGATCCTGAAAGGCGTCGAGCTCGCCATCGCGCCCGGCGAGGTTGTCGGCCTGGTTGGCGAATCCGGCTCCGGCAAGTCGATGACGGCGCTGACAATCATGCGGCTTTTGCCGCATCTGGCGCGCGCCGAAGGCCGCGTCAGCTTCGCCGGCATCGACATCCTCGCGGCGAGCGAGGACCAGATGTGCGCCTTGCGCGGCGACGATATCGGCATGGTCTTCCAGGAGCCGATGACGGCGCTCAACCCTGTCAAGACCATAGGCAAACAGGTCGCCGAAGGCATTCGCTGGCACACCAAGGCGGGTCGCGCCGAAGCCGAGGACCGCGCGCGAAAAATCCTCGACCGCGTCGGGCTGCCCGAAGCCAAATTCCCGCTGTCGCGCTACCCGCACGAACTGTCCGGCGGCCAGCGCCAGCGCGTCGTCATCGCCATTGCCTGCGCGCTGAAACCTAAATTGTTGATCGCCGATGAGCCGACCACCGCGCTCGATGTGGTGCTGCAGGCGCAGATTCTCGACCTTTTGCGCGATCTGGTCAGCGAAAACCGCATGGGTCTGCTGCTTATCTCGCACGACCTTGCCGTGGTGACCGAGATGGCCGATCGCTTGACCATCCTGCGCCAAGGCGAGGTTATGGAAGCGGGTGACACGGCGCGCACCCTGTCGGAACAATTGCACCCCTACACGCGCGAGCTGGCGCTTGCATCGATGCATGTGCCGCCGCGTCCGAAACCACACCTTGCCGGGTCGGCGAAACCGTTGCTCGAAGTCGAAGGCGTCGGCCGGGACTATCCGGGACGGCGCATATCACTGTTCCGGCCGGCGCAACCGATCCGCGCCGTCGACGACGTCTCGCTCACCATCGAGCCTGCCCAATCGGTGGCGCTCGTCGGCCGTTCGGGTTGCGGCAAATCCACCCTCGCCCGCATGATCCTCGCATTGGACAAGCCCACGGCGGGCACGATCCGCTTTCGCGGCGAGGCCATCACGGGCAAGCCGGAGTCGGCGCTAAGGCCGGCCAGGCGCGATATGCAGGTCGTGTTCCAGGACCCTTACGGCTCCTTCGACCCGCGCCAGAAGGTGGAGAAGCTGGTAGCGGAGCCGCTGCATCTTCTGGAGAAACAGCCGGCCGAAGCCGAGCGCCGCGAGATGGTCGCGCATGCGCTGCACGAAGTCGGGCTCGGTCCGCGCGACATGGACAAATATCCGCATGAATTCTCGGGCGGTCAGCGCCAGCGCCTGTCGATCGCCCGCGCCATCATCACCCGTCCGAAGCTGGTGGTCGCCGATGAGCCGGTCTCGGCGCTGGACGTCTCGATCCGCGCCCAGATCCTCGACCTTTTCGCCGAGCTCAACCAGAAACTCGGCATCGCCTATCTCTTCATCACCCATGACCTGACGGTCGCCCGCGCCATGGCGGACGAGGTGCTGGTCATGCACGAAGGCAAGATCGTCGAGCGCGGCCGGGCCGCCGAAGTGCTCGACCATCCGCGCTCTGAACCGGCGCAAGCGCTTGTCGCGGCAGCGCCCGACCTCCACCGAGCCATCGCGCGCAGAATGCAGGAACAGGGATAGACGACCGGTCCGCGTTCAGCTCTCCGGCTTCACCACGTCGACCGGACGGATATCGAGCAGGTCGAGCGTGCGGTGCAGAAGCTTGACCTCGCTCTCCGCCAGCTTGGAGTCGGCCTTGGCGATCTCGGCCATGTGGCGCGCAAGGAGTTTTCGGCGCTCGACATCGAGGTCGCGGAACAGCGCGATCGCCTGTGAGCCGTTGGTCTCGTAGCCAAAGTCGTTGAGATATTCGATGACGCTGTCGATCGAGGTCTCGGCAATGCCGAAGGCTTCCTTGCAGATGCGCCGGAAGACAACCATCTCGCTCTCCGAGACCGAGCCGTCGGCCAGGATCATGCGGAACAGCATCAGCAATTCCGCCGACAGCACAGGGTCGTCCGCCACCTTGCGCACCCCTGGGTCACCGTCGAAGATCGAACGTATCTGGTCGAGCAGCGCCATCGCCATCAGCCTCCCTCCGCGATTCCATCTGATTGTTAGAGCAATTCCAGGAAAAGTGTGAAACGGTTTTCCGTCGGAATTGCGCCAAGACAAAAGATAGAGCGGTTTCGGCGTTTCCATGAAACGGTGAACCGATCTATGCATGTCGCCCAGAAGTGTGCAGCGGTTCTGGGACAACGACATGCATCAAGACAAAAACCTAAAGCGCGTCGCCTGAATCCAGTTCAGCGCGACGCGCTTTAGCGTGGAATTGGCCTTGCGCAAACTGGTCGAGCGTGATGCAAGCTGCGGCTCTCCTCGCCGCGACTTGCCTGATGATTGACCCTACCCTGCAGACCGTCCTCATCCTCATCGCCGCCGCCTTTGCCGCCGGCTTCGTCGACTCGATCGCCGGTGGCGGCGGGCTGATCACGATCCCGGCGCTGCTGCTGGCCGGTTTTTCGCCGGTCGCCACGCTCGGCACCAACAAGCTGCAGGGCATGTTCGGTTCCGGCTCGGCCACCATCCACTATGCCGCCAACGGTCAGGTGGACCTGCGCCGCCAGCTGCCGTCAGCGCTGCTGGCGCTCGTCGGTGGCGCGCTCGGCGCGCTGCTGGCGACGGTCGTTCCCGGCGACTTCCTGCGCGCCCTGCTGCCGCTGCTCTTGATCGCCATTGCGCTCTATTTCGCACTGAAGCCGAACATGGACGACGTCGACCGTGCCGAGCGGCTGTCGCCTTTCCTCTTCGGGCTGATCATCCCGCCGCTGGTCGGCTTCTATGACGGTGTCTTTGGTCCCGGCGCCGGCTCCTTCTACATGCTCGCCTTCGTCACCCTTGCCGGCTATGGCGTGCTCAAGGCGACGGCGCACACCAAGCTGCTCAACTTCGCCTCCAACATCGGCGGCTTCGTCGTCTTCGCCGCCGTCGGCGTCATCGATTGGAAGATCGGCCTGATGATGGGCGCGGCGCAATTCGTCGGCGCCCGTGTCGGCGCGAGCCTGGCCATGCGGATCGGCGCGAAGCTGATCAAGCCACTGCTGGTGGTCGTCTGCCTGGCGCTCGCCGCGAAGCTGCTTGCCGACCCCGCCAACCCCTTACGCCAGCTAATTGGTGTGTGACGCTCCTGCTGTTAGAATTCGCACGTGCGAATCATGTTGGAGGGACGGACATGAATCTCAGTGCGCCTACCCAGATCGTGTTCATTATTTCGTTGGTCATCGCCATTATCGGCCTTCTTGCCGCCCTTGGCGTTCTTGCATTTATTCCACTTGCGTCGGTGTGGATCATGCTCATCGCCTACATCGTGCTGGCCGCCGGCTGCCTGATGCGCGGCGCCTGAGCACATCAATCTCTGGCAACTCGGAGCGCCCGGCACGTGCCGGGCGCTTTTGATTTTTGAGAGCGTGTTCTGCTATTGCATGTCGCCCAGAAGTGTACGCGGTTCTGGGACAACGACATGCATAAAAACAAGGACTTAAAGCGCGTCGCCTGAAACGTTTCAGCGCGACGCGCTTTAGGCTTGCGCAATGTCCGACGAGACAGAACGCCATCGACAGGACAATCGATCTCCGGCCCTCCATTTCGAGATGGTCCGGCCCAAGCCCGCTGCGTCGCTTGCAGGCATCGTCACGGATATCTGCGGCTATTGCGAGAGAAGGCGTAGGCTATCGACAACGTTCAAGATTGGCGACGGCGCCTGAACTTCGTCATCCACGGGCGAAGCAGGAGCGAAGCCCGTAGCGGAGACCCGAGGATCCATGCCGTTACCTTGATCGAAGGGCGCAGCGGAGCAGAATTCTGCGCCGTAGCAACGCCTTGAGGTCACGGCATGGATCCTCGGGTCTGCGCCGCGTCGCTTCGCTCCTTGCTCCGCCCGTGGATGACGACGGCACAGGCGTTTCGGCTAATCGCCGAGGCACCGCAAGCACATCTGGCCGGCTCAGCTCCCGTGCTGAGGAACCTGACCTATCGCGCCAGGGCAAAAATCGTATCGCAGTCGAGATGTCTCTCCAGCTCGGCCGCGACCTCGTCCAGCGCCCTCTCGACGTCCGCACGATAGTCGATGCCGGCTCCCCTGACGCCAAGGCTCTCCAGGTAGGCGGCGCGGAACGCGTCGGCGGAAAACAGCCCATGCAGATAAGTGCCGATCACCTTGCCGTCGGCGGAAACCGCGCCGTCCTCGGCGCCGTTGAGGATCGCCGACGGCCGCGCCGTGTCCGGGCCGCTGGTGCGGCCAAGATGGATTTCGTAGCCTTCGAGCGGCAGGCCGAACTGCACCGAGCGCGCACTTGAATTGCGCACGGTCTTTTCCGGCTCCATCACCGTTTCGATGTCGAGCAGACCGAGGCCCTCAGCCTCGGTGACGCTGCCTTCGATGCCGTCGGGATCGCGCACCGCACGGCCGAGCATCTGGTAGCCGCCGCAGATGCCGACGACATGGCCGCCGCGCTTGCGATGGGCGGCAAGATCGTGATCCCAGCCATTTTCGCGGAATTTCAGTAGGTCGCCGATTGTCGATTTCGAGCCGGGAATGACGACGAGCCCGGCATCCTGAGGCAGCGGTTTTCCCGGCGGCACGAACACCACCTCGACCTGCGGTTCGGCCTTAAGGGGATCGAGGTCGTCGAAATTGGCGATGCGCGCCAGCATCGGCACCGCCACCTTCAGCGCCCGTTTCTCGCCGGAAGCGAGGCGCTCGAGCACGACGGAATCCTCTGAAGGCAGCCGACCGGCCGCCTTCAGCCACGGCACGACGCCGAAGCAGCGCCAGCCGGTGAACTTTTCGATCGCGCTTATCCCGTCGTCAAACAGCGAAACATCGCCGCGAAACTTGTTGATGAGATAGCCGGCGATCATGCGCCGGTCTTCCTCCGGCAGGATCAGATGCGTGCCGGCCACAGACGCAATGACACCACCGCGATCGATGTCGCCGACAAGGATCACCGGCACGTCGGCGCGCGTGGCAAAACCCATATTGGCGATATCGCGGCTGCGGAGATTGATCTCGGCGGGCGAGCCCGCGCCCTCGACGATGACAAGGTCGGCGCCCTCGCCGACCTTGGCCCAGGAATCGAGCACCGCGCCCATCAATCCGGCTTTCATCGCCTGGTAGTCGCGCGCCCGCGCCTCGCCATACACCTTGCCCTGCACCACCACTTGCGAGCCGATATCGCTCTGCGGCTTGAGCAGCACCGGGTTCATGTGCACGGTCGGCCGGACGCCGCAGGCCAGCGCCTGCAGCCATTGCCCGCGGCCGATCTCGCCCTCGCCAGCCTTGTTGCCACCTGGAATGTCGGCGACGGCGGCATTGTTCGACATGTTCTGCGGCTTGAACGGCCTGACCTTCAGCCCACGATTTCTCGCAGCGCGGCAAAGCCCCGCCACCAGCACTGTCTTGCCGACATCCGACCCGGTGCCCTGCAGCATGATCGCCCTGGCCATCAGTTCCTGCCCCCTGAACCGATGGTCGATTTCTGCGCCAGCGGCCCGCCGCGCCAGAGGTAAAGCGCCATCAGCGGCTCCTTGCCGGTGCGCATCGCATGATTGACGTTGGAGGCATGGTGAATGACCTCGCCGGCGTCGCGAACATGGAAACCGCCCTCGCCCATCCGCCACTCCGTGCCGCCGGTCAGCGGGATGTAGATTTCCTCGGCGATGTGGTGATGGTCGGGATAGACGATGTCGGGCCCGAGGATAAGCAGGCCGGCGGCGACCTCGTTATTGACGAAATGCCCGCGCGTGCCGAACACTTCCAGCCAGCCGTAATTGTCGACAAAACCCTGCCCGAAATCGTCAGCGGTATAGGTCTGCCCCCAGCGCAACGCGCCCCGATGGTCGGCAACGAATTGCGCCAGCGGCTTGGCGTCCGTCGCGGCAAGCTCGGCGATGCAATCGAGATGGCCAAGGCAGCCAAGCGGGCGCATTTCGAGCGCACGTGCCTGCATGTCCCAGCCAATGCGCGCGACTTCGTCCGCGACCAGATCGCTGTCGACGCCGGCGAGATAGGCGTGGAACCGGTCCAGCAGCTCATCGAAAATTGTCGGCACGCACGAGCTCCGTTGGTCATTTCACGCACAGCCGGTCCGCAGGACGCCGGGTTGCGCGGCGGCATCATTGGTCTAGATTGAGCGGCGCGCAAAGCCAAAAACGACAGGCCAGAAGGCCTGAAACGACAGGGAGCACGCCATGGACGCGACAGTCGATGCGGACGCTGGCCAGTTCGAACTCACCGAGGAACAGCGCGCCATCCAGGAGATGGCCCAGGCCTTCGCGGCGGACCGCGTCGCGCCCAACGCGCTCGACTGGGACCGTGCAAAACACTTCCCCGCCGACGTGATCCGCGAGACAGGGCCGCTTGGCCTTGGCGGCATCTATGTGCGCGACGATGTCGGCGGCTCGGCGCTTGGGCGACTTGACGCGGTGCTGATCTTCGAGGCGCTCGCCCACGCCGATCCGGCCTTCTCCTCCTTCATTTCCATCCACAACATGGCGGCCTCGATGATCGACCGCTTCGGTAGCGACGAGCAGCGCCAGCGCTTCCTGCCGAAACTGACCTCGATGGAATGGCTGGCGAGCTATTGCCTGACCGAGCCCGGCTCAGGCTCGGATGCCGCGGCGCTGAAGACGCGCGCGGTCAAGAGCGGCGGCGACTATGTGCTCAACGGCGCCAAGCAGTTCATTTCCGGCGCCGGCGACAGCGACCTCTATGTCGTAATGGCGCGCACCGGCGCCGACGGTCCGAAAGGCATATCCACTTTTGTCGTGCCCAAGGACGCGCCTGGCCTTTCCTTCGGCGCCAACGAGCACAAGATGGGCTGGCACATGCAGTCGACCCGCCAGGTCATCTTCGAGGATTGCAAGGTGCCGGCCGAGAATCTACTTGCCGTGGAAGGCGCCGGCTTCGGCATCGCCATGGCTGGGCTCGATGGCGGCCGGCTCAACATCGCCGCCTGTTCGCTGGGCGGCGCGCAGTCGGCGCTCGACAAGGCGCTTGCCTATACGGCCGAGCGCAAGGCCTTCGGCTCCAGGATCAACCAGTTCCAGGCGCTGCAGTTCAGGCTGGCCGACATGGAGACGGAGCTGCAGGCAGCGCGCATCTTCCTCTATGCCGCCGCCTCGAAGCTCGACCGCAAGGCGCCCGACGCCGGCAAATGGTCGGCGATGGCCAAGCGCTTCGTCACCGATATCGGCTTCGACATCGCCAACCAGGCGCTGCAGCTGCATGGCGGCTATGGCTATCTGCACGATTACGGCATCGAGAAGCTGGTGCGGGATCTCCGCGTCCACCAGATCCTCGAAGGCACCAACGAGATCATGCGTGTCATCATCGCTCGGGCGCTGATTGGTAGGCAGTAGGCAGTAGGCAGTAGGCAGTAGGCAGTAGGCAGTAGGCAGTAGGCAGTAGGGAAAGATGACCGGCAAGATCAACTCGTACAAGGATTTGATCGTCTGGCAGCAGGCGATGGATCTGGCCGTCGCGACCTACTCCTTGACCAAGGCATGGCCGAAAGAGGAACTGTATGGCTTGACCAGCCAAATCCGCCGCTCAGCCACATCCATCCCCGCAAACATCGCGGAAGGTTACGGGCGAGATAACACGGGCTCTTATCAGCAGTTTCTCAGGATAGCTCAAGGCTCTCTAAAGGAGCTCGAGACGCACCTCCAGATCGCTGAACGCATCGGCCTAGCCACGAGTGATGAGGTCCATCATATGCTGTCAGCCACAGAAGCGATCGGAAAAATGCTTCGCCAGCTTATTATCAAGCTCGCACCTGAATAGATCTCCTACTGCCTACTGCCTACTGCCTACTGCCTACTGCCTACTGCCTACTGCCTACCGAAATCACGGAGCACGACTATGACGACAACGATCGCCTTCATCGGCTTGGGCAATATGGGCAATCCGATGGCCGCCAATCTCGTCAAGGCGGGGCATGCGGTGCTGGGCTTCGACCTCGTGCCGGACAACCTTACAGTTGCGAAAGAACACGGCGTGACGGTGATGGCGAACGCCGTCGCCGCGGTGAAGGACGCCGATGTCGTCATCACCATGCTGCCGGCCGGCAAGCATGTGCTGTCGGTCTATGAGGACATCGCGCCCAAGGCGAAGAAAGGCGCGCTGTTCATCGATTCCTCGACCATCGATGTCGAATCGGCGCGCAAGGCCCATGCCATTGCCGCAAAACATGGCCTGCCCTCCATTGACGCGCCCGTTTCCGGCGGAACCGGCGGCGCCACGGCCGGCACGCTGACCTTCATGGCCGGCGGCTCGGATGAGGCTTTCGCCGCTGCCGAGCCGATCCTGAAGCCCATGGCCGGGCGCGTCGTCCATTGCGGCGGCGACGGCGCCGGCCAGGCGGCCAAGATCTGCAACAACATGATTCTCGGCATCTCGATGATCGGCGTCGCCGAAGCCTTCGTTCTCGCCGAAAAGCTAGGTCTGTCGCACCAGGCGCTGTTCGACGTCGCCTCGACTTCGTCGGGCCAATGCTGGTCGCTCACCACCTATTGCCCGGTGCCCGGCCCGGTGCCGGCATCGCCGGCCAATCGCGACTACAAGCCGGGCTTTGCCGCGGCTCTGATGCTGAAAGACCTGAAATTATCCCAGGAAGCCGCGCAAAGCGCGGGGGCCGTGACCCCGCTCGGCGCCGAGGCCACGCAGCTTTATGCCTTGTTCAACGCGCAAGGGCACGCCGGCTCCGACTTTTCCGGGATTATTAATTTTCTGCGCGGAAATCCAGCTTAAGCTACTGCTTTTCAAAGGTTATTTTCGGAGTTTGCCGGTCCGAAGCCGGCAAATTTACATTTGCTTAAGGTCTCGCTAACGCACCGGTAACGATGTGCCTTTAAAACGGACTGCGAGGCGGACATCGCGTCTGCCCGGCGCTCCGGATCAGGTCTCGCGTACCGGAGCCCGTAAGTTTCGCAAGTATTCTTGTAGCGAAATGCCATGTGTATTTGGCAAAGCCGCGTTCCTGTTGGAGCGCGGTTTTTGCGTTTTGGAAGCATCACTTCGCCTCGTCATTCCAGGGCGCAGCAGGAGCGAAGCTCCGTCGCGAAGACCCTGGAATCCATGCCGTGACTTCGGAGCGTTGCAACGGAGCAGAATTCTGCACCGCGGCGACGCCTTTGAGTCACGGCATGGATCCTGGGGTCTGCGCTGCATCGCTACGCTCCTTGCTCCGCCCCAGGATGACGACGGAACAGGATGCTCGCCTAGCGCTTCCGCAGATCCGCTTCGGCAAGATCGAGCGCCTTGGCGATGCGCTCGCAAGCCATGTCGATGGTGTTGCGCGTCCAGATCAGCGGCGGCGACAGGATCATCGTGTCGCCGGTAGCCCGCAGCATCATGCCTTGCGCGATCGCGTGATCGCGCACGACGACCGCCGCGCTTCCCGACGGCAGGTAGCGTTCCTTGGTCGCCTTGTCCTTGACGATCTCGATAGCGCCCATCAGGCCGATCGAACGCACTTCGCCGACCAGCCTGTGGCCGGCGATCCGCTCCTGCAGCGCCTGCGCGAAATACGGACCGGTGTCGTTCTTGACGCGCTCGACCAGCCCTTCCTTCTCGATGATCTCAAGGTTCTTGAGCGCCACCGCGCAAGCCACCGGATGACCGGAATAGGTATAGCCGTGATAGAACTCGCCGCCCTTCTCGACCAGCGTCTTGGCGACACGGTCGCCGACCAGCAGCGCCGACAGCGGCTGGTAGCCCGAGGTCAGCGCCTTGGCGGTGGTTATGGTGTCGGGCTCGATCCCGAAGGTCTGCGCCGCGAACCATTCGCCGGTCCGGCCATAGCCGGTGATGACCTCGTCCAGCATCAGCAGCACATCGTATTTGCGACAGATGCGCTCCACTTCCGGCCAGTAGCTCATCGGCGGGATCTTTACCCCGCCGGCACCCATCACCGGCTCGCCGATGAAGGCAGCGACCTTGTCGGCGCCGGCTTCGAGGATCGCGTCCTCGACCGCCTTCGCCGCGCGGATGCCGAAATCATGATCGCTTTCGCCGGGCAGCGCCAGCTCATAGGCATAGGGCATCATCACATGGACGATGTTGGGCACCGCGCCGCCGAGCTGCTTGTGCATCGGCTCCATGCCGCCGAGCGAGGTGCCGGCGATCGTCGAGCCGTGATAGGCCGACTTGCGCGAGATGATGCGGTTCTTCTCAGGTCTACCTTCCAACGCCCAATAGTGGCGCACGAGCCTGAGCGCTGTGTCGTTGGCTTCCGAACCGGACGAGCCATAGAAGACCTGGCTGACATGCTTGGGCGCCAGCTCCGCCAGCTTCTTGGACAAGAGCACCGGGGTCGGCGTCGAGCATTTGAAGAAGGAGTTGTAGTAAGGCAGTTCCTTCATCTGCGCGTACGCGGCCTCGGCCAGCTCGTCGCGGCCATAGCCGACATTGACGCACCAAAGGCCGGCCATGCCGTCGAGGATTTCGGTGTCGTCGGCATCGTAGATGAACGGGCCGTTGGCATGGGTGATGATGCGGGAGCCTGTCTCGCGCAGCTCCTTGTGGTCGGTGAAGGGGTGAAGGTGATGCGCGGCGTCGATCTGCTGAAGCTGCTTCAGCGAATAATTCTGATAGGTCATGGATTTGATCTTTCCTCTTGAACCAATCCGGCAACGGCCGGGGCGGATTCGTCAGAGGGAGGCGGGCGGCGAATAGCCGATGCGGGCGCATAGCCGCAACAGCTCGGCGCGAAGGGTCCGCGGTGACGGCGTCACCGCGACCCCGAAGGCGCCAGATGTGCTGAAGCGGATCATGGCGGCAGCTTATGCCGCCTGAGGCCCAGAATTCAAGCCGTTCCGGTCAGCGCTCGCTGAAGGAACATGTAGCGCATCGCCGTCTGCGCCGCCTGCGGCCGGATATCGCCGCGCCCGCCATGGCCGCCTTCGGTCTCCTCGAAGAACATCGTCCCGCCATGGCCCGCCTCCTGCAGCCGTGCTGCCATCTTGCGCGCATGTCCAGGGTGGACACGGTCGTCGGCGGTGGACGTCATCAACAGCACCGGCGGATAGGCAGCATTGGCCGCGACATGCTGATAGGGCGAATAGGCGCCTAGCCAGGCCGCCTCTTCCGGTTTCGATGGGTCGCCATACTCCGCGATCCACGAGGCGCCGGGCGGCAATTCGGTGTAGCGCAGCATGTCGAGCAGCGGCACGTCGATTATGACGGCGCCGAACAATTCCGGGCGCTGCGTCAGCGACACGCCGGTGAGCAGGCCGCCATTCGAGCCGCCCTGGATGCCGAGCTGCGCCGCCGTGGTGATGCCGCGCCGGACCACATCCTCAGCCACCGCCGCGAAATCGTCGAAGGCGTTCTGACGATTGCCCTTGAGCGCGGCCTGATGCCAGGCCGGACCAAACTCGCCGCCGCCGCGGATGTTGGCCAGGACATAGGCGTTGCCCTTGTCCAGCCAGAGCTTGCCGCGGATCCCGGCATAGCCGGGCAAGAGCGGCACTTCGAAGCCGCCATAGCCGTAGAGCAGTGCCGGCACCGGCCCTTTCTGGTCGCGGCGCCGCACCACGAAATAGGGGATCATCGTGCCATCCTTCGAGCGCGCCTCGAACTGCTCCGAAACATAAGGCGAGGCATCGAAGCGCGCCGGCTGCGACTTTACGGTCTGAAGCGTCTCGGCATCGTCGTCCGACCAGATGATCGAGCTCGGCGTCAGGAAATCGGTGAAGGAGAAGGAGACGCTCGAACCGAAATGCTCGACATGGCTGATGCCGACATTGCCGTTGTCGGGCAGCGCGACCGGCTTCAGCGACCAGCCATTGGCGGTGCGGTCGCAGGCGATGACCTTGCCGCGCACATTGTCCATCAGATTGATGAAGAGCCGGTCCCGCGTCCTGGCGAGCCCGGCGATCGAAACGCGATGCGCGGGCTCGAGAACGGTTTGGAACGGACCGAACTCACCGCTCTCGATCCAGCGGCCGAAATCGACGGAATAAAGCCCGTCGGGCAGGCAGTTCGTGCCGTCGGGCGCCGTCCACGGGCTGCGCACGCCGAAAAGGAGTTGGCCCTTGAAGATCGCCGTGTCGGTGGCGTCGTCCGGCAGCGGTACGCGCCTGTTTTCTCCCGAATCCAGTCGCAAAAAGCTGTGCGAGGTGAAGAAGCCGATCGTCTTGCCGAGCAGCACATGCCGCTTGTCGCCGTCATACTCCACGCCGCCTCCGACCGCGAGGTCATGCTTCTCGCCTTCGAAGATCGGCGTTGCCTCCTCGAGCTTGGTGCCGCGCCGCCAGAGCTTGATCACGCGCGGATAGCCGGACTGGGTCTTGTCGTCTTCCTCGAAAGCCGCCGAGACGATCACCGTGTCCCTGTCCAGCCAGGAAAAGCCCGACTTCGAAGCCGGCGCGCGAAACCCGTCCTCGACGAAGGATTTGGTCGCAAGGTCGAACTCGCGCATCTCGCTGGCGTCGCCGCCGTCGGGCGACATGGAGAGCAGGCAGAGATTGAAATCGGGATAGAGCCGGCTGGCGCCGCCGAACACCCATTTTATGCCCTCTTTCGCCGAGAGCTGGTCGAAATCGATGATCGTCTCCCAGGTCGGCTTGTCAGTCTTGTAGGAAGAGACCGGCGTGCGCCGCCACAAGCCAAGTGCATTGGTCTTGTCCTGCCAGAAATTATAGACGTAGCCGGCAAGCGCCGCGCCGACCGGCATATTGTCCTCGGCCGTCATCAGGTCGAGCGCGGTCTCGAATGCCGCCTGATAGGAAGGATCGCCCTGCAGTTCGGCGACCGTCAGCGCGTTCTGGCGATGAACCCAGTCGAGAGATTGTTTGCTGTTGCGGTCCTCCAGCCAGAGGAAAGGGTCTTCGGCTGAGGCCGGCTGCTTTTGTGCACTCGACTGGGTCATGTCATCTCCGAAATCTGCCATGCTGGGTGCCACAAACATCGGCATGGCGCTACCGACATTCAATCGGAGCGTTTAAAAGGAAGCTCCGAAAATCGCCATGGCAAGGCGAGTAACCGATGCAACGTCTCTACATAGCCACCGAGAAGTTCGGTCCGTCCCACGGCACCGGATGGAAGGAATACATCGAGTGGTCGGGCCTCACCCAATTGACCGAGGTCGTCACGCTCGATGGGATGCTATGCCCCTTCGCGCTCCCTGAGACCAAGGAGAGCCACTGGCCCCACATAGTCAAAGAAGACAACATGCTCAATTTCTTTGTCGATTTGGATTTCCTGCTTTCGGAATTGGCCGAGACGCGCGATCTCAACATCCTTGGCGTGATCCGAAGGCCTTCGGCGGATGTGCGCTCGCTTGAGTGGGACGGGTTTGCGTTCCTGGGTTACGATCTGATGGACAAGGATGTCGGCAACAGCGCCTTGAGCAATTGTGGCGGCTTTCCGGACGTGTTCGCGAACATGGAGCTCTCCAGTGTCGGGCTGTTGGACGATTTCGATCGCGCGCTCCAAATTCGGGATCTGCTGCACACAACGCATCCGGAAGAGCGACACGCCGACTGTGACCTCTGGGCAATATTCCGACGGCAGGCCAACTGAGGACTCCGAGAACCCGATCGCCCTATAAGACCCGTCTTCGGATGACCGTCGCCGCCGCCAGCGCCCCGCAGATTGCGCCGAGCGTAACGGGCAGCCCGGCAGCGCCGATGACGTCCATCACACTGCCGGTAAGCGGCGGAGACCAAACGGATGCCTCAGCGGCGGCAATTCGCCAAGCCAGCAAGCTCCCCTTCCGTCATGTCGCTTCCCTCGCCCTAGTGGTCGCCGCCTCCTCACCGGCCGTATTGCCGCCAGTCCATTATGCGGCCAATTTCGCATCCTCACGAGGCTTCCCATGACTGCCGCCCTCCATCCTGCCGAACCGACAGTGGCTACCGATCGCGCCCGCCGTGGTGGCCGCGCCGGCAAGCGCGCCGGCGGCTCGGCCGCCTTCGAGCAGCCCGCCTTCCGGCAGTTGAAGAACCCGCTGACGCCGACCAAGCTGGTGTCCGACGACGAATTGGAATCAATCCACCTCGCATCGCTGCGCGTGCTGAAGGAGATCGGCGTCGACGTTTTGCACGACGAAGCGCGCCGCATCATGAAAGCGCACGGCGCGGATGTGCGCGAAGGCAGCGAGCGCGTGCGCTTCGACAGCGACATGATCCTCGATCTCGTCTCGCACTGCCCGTCGGAATTCACGCTGCATGCACGCAACCCGGCGCACAATCTGCGATTCGGCGGCAACAACGTCATCCTGTCGATGATGGCCTCGGCCCCCAATTGCTCCGACCTCGATCGCGGCCGGCGGCCCGGCAACCAGGCCGACTACCGCAACTTCCTGCGCCTGGCGCAGATGCACAACATCCTGAACTGCACCGGCGGCTATCCGGTGGAGCCGATCGACATCCATCCGTCGGTCCGGCACCTGGAATGCGTCCGCGACCTCGCCACACTGACCGACAAGGTCTTTCACATCTATTCGCTCGGCAAGGAGCGCAACGTCGACGGCATCGAGATCACTCGCATCGCGCGTGGCGTCAGCCACGAGCAACTGATGCAGGAACCCTCGGTCTTTACCATCATCAACACCAATTCGCCGCTCAAGCTCGACGTGCCGATGATGGAAGGCATCATCCAGATGTCGAGCATGGGCCAGGTCGTGATCGTCACGCCGTTCACGCTGTCGGGCGCCATGGCGCCCGTCACCGTCGCCGGCGCGCTGGTGCAGCAGAATGCCGAGGCGCTCTCCGGCATCGCTTTCGCGCAGATGGTGAAGAAGGGCGCGCCGGTGGGCTATGGCGGCTTCACTTCCAATGTCGATATGAAGTCGGGCGCGCCGGCCTTCGGCACGCCCGAATATATGAAGGCGCAGCTCGTCGGCGGCCAGCTCGCCCGCCGCTACAACATTCCCTACCGCACCTCCAACACCTGCGCCGCCAACACGGTCGACGCGCAGGCAGCCTATGAAAGCGTGTTCTCGCTGTGGGGCGCGATCCAGGGCGGCGGCAATCTGATGATGCACGGCGCCGGCTGGCTGGAAGGCGGCCTGCGCTGCTCCTACGAAAAAACCATCCTCGACATCGACCTTTTGCAGATGGTGGCAGAGTACCTGACCCCTCTCGACCTCTCCGAGGATGCGCTGGGCTTCGACGCCATCCAGTCGGTCGGCCCGGGCGGCCATTTCTTCGGCACCCCGCACACGCAAGCGCGCTACAAGACCGCCTTCTACTCGCCGATCGTCTCGGACTGGCGCAACTTCGAGACCTGGGCCGAGGCGGGCTCGCCGACGGCGATGGAACGCACCAACAAGGTGTGGAAGGAGCGTCTTGCTTCCTACGAGGAGCCGTTTATGGATCCGGCCATCCGCGAGGAACTCAACGACTTCGTCGAGAAGCGCCGTGCCGAAGGCGGCGCGCCGACCGACTTCTAAGGCCGGTAAGTCGCCGGCCCGCATCAATTCCTATTTTTGACTCCACATTACACAAGACGGATCTATCTTCATGAAATCCCACGTAAAAGCGGTTGTCATCGGCGGCGGCGTCGTCGGCTGCTCGGTGCTCTATCACCTCGCCAAGGCCGGCTGGACCGACATCATGCTGATCGAGCGTTCGGAGCTCACCTCCGGCTCGTCCTGGCACGCAGCGGGCGGCTTCCATACGCTGAACGGCGACCCCAACGTCGCCAAGCTGCAGGCCTATACCGTCCAGCTCTACAAGGAGATCGAGGAAATCTCCGGCCAGTCCTGCTCGCTGCACCTCACCGGCGGCGTGATGATGGCCGATACGCCGGAACGCATGGACTTCCTGCGGCTGGCCCACGCCAAGGGCCGCTATCTCGGCATGGACACCGAGTTGATCACGCCTTCGGAAGCCAAGGCGATGTTCCCGCTGATGGACGAGAAGAATTTCGTCGGCGCCATGTGGGATCCGGTCGAAGGCCATCTCGACCCGTCCGGCACCACCATCGCCTATTCCAAGGCGGCCAAGAAACTCGGCGCCGAGATCGTGCTGCGCAACCGCGTCGTCGACCTGACCCAGCAGCCGGACGGCACCTGGAACGTCGTGACCGAACAGGGCACGGTCCATGCCGAGCACGTCGTCAACTGCGGCGGCCTGTGGGCGCGCGAGATCGGCCGCATGGTCGGCGTCGAGCTGCCGGTGCTGGCGATGGAGCATATGTACCTGCTCACCGAGCCGATGCCGGAGGTCGAGGAATTCAACAAGTCGACCGGCCGCGAGATGATCGGCGTGCTCGACTTCAAGGGCGAGATCTACACCCGCCAGGAGCGCAACGGCATCCTGCTCGGCACCTATGAGAAGGCCTGCAAGCCGTGGTCGCCGGTCAACACGCCCTGGGATTTCGGCCATGAACTCTTGCCACCCGACATCGACCGCATCGCGCCGTCGCTGGAGATCGGCTTCAAGCATTTCCCCGGCATCGAGAAGGCCGGCATCAAGCAGATCATCAACGGCCCCTTCACCTTCGCTCTCGACGGCAATCCGCTGGTCGGTCCGGTGCAGGGCCTGACCAATTTCTGGTGCGCCTGCGCCGTTATGGCCGGCTTCAGCCAGGGCGGCGGCGTCGGCCTCGCACTGTCCAACTGGATGGTGCATGGCGATCCGGGCTTCGACGTCTGGGGCATGGATGTCGCCCGCTTCGGCGAATGGGCCAGCCTGCGCTACACCAACGCCAAGGTGCGCGAGAATTATTCACGCCGCTTCTCGATCCGCTTCCCGAACGAGGAACTGCCGGCCGCCCGTCCGGCACAAACGACACCGCTTTACGACACCATGCTCGCCAACAATGCCGTCATGGGCGACTCGTGGGGCCTGGAGACGCCGCTCTGGTTCGCGCCGAAGGGCTCAGAGCCGAAGGACATCGTCTCCTTCCACCGCTCGAACGACTTCGGCCCGATCGGCGAGGAAGTGCGCGCCACGCGCGACAAGGTCGGCGTCACCGAGATCGCCAACTTCGCCAAATACGAAGTGTCGGGACAGGGCGCTGAGGATTTCCTCAACCGGCTGATGACCAACCGCATGCCGAAGGTTGGCCGCATCGTGCTGACCCCGATGGTCAACGAGTTCGGCAAGCTGATCGGCGACTTCACCATCGCCAAGTCGGGCGAGGACCGCTTCATGATCTGGGGCTCTTCGGCCGCGCAGAAGTACCACATGCGCTGGTTCGAGAAGCATTTGCCGAAGGACGGTTCGGTGCGCATCCACCGCTTCGACCAGACGCTGGTCGGCCTGTCGATCGCCGGGCCGAAATCGCGCGACCTGCTGCAGAAGCTGGTCGATGTGGACGTCTCGACCAAGGCCTTTCGCTTCATGGATTTCCGCGAGATGGCGGTCGGCGGCGCGCCCTGCCTGGTCAACCGCATCACCTATACCGGCGACCTCGGCTACGAGATCTGGATGGCGCCGGCCTATCAGCGCCTCGTCTATCACGCGATCAAGGAAGCCGGCGAGGAGTTCGGCCTGGTCGATTTCGGCATGCGCGCGCTTTTGTCGATGCGCCTCGAAAAGAACTTCCCGACCTGGTTCCGCGAACTGCGCCCGATCTACGGACCCTTCGAAGGCTCGATGGACCGCTTCATCAAGCTCGAGAAGAACGACTTCATCGGTCGTGAGGCTTCGGCGAAGGAACAGGCCGAGGGGCCGAAGCTGCGCCGCGTTTCCTTCATCGTCGATGCCATCGATGCCGACGTCATGGGCGACGAGCCTATCTGGGCCAAGGTCAGCAAGGACTACGGCACTGTGGAAAAGCCGCATGGCTATGGCGCACCGCGTTTCGATGAGACCGGCAAGGAAATACGCGGCTCCAAGGCCGCCGAAGGCGCTTCCGCCATTCGCGGCATTGTCGATGGCGACTGGCGCGTCGTCGGCTGGGTCACTTCTGGCGGCTATGCGCATTACGTGCAGAAGTCGATGGCGCAGGGCTATGTTCCGGCGGCCCTTGCCGAGGACGAAAGCGCCGGCTTGTTCGAGATCGAAATCCTCGGCCACCGCCGGCCGGCGCGCATCAATGTCGAGCCGCCCTTCGACCCGAGCGGCGAGAAGATGCGGACCTGAGGAGCCGCCTTCGGCCGTCTTCAACAGGATCGCCCAGGCAGGCTACGTGATGGATACCGTCCATCGGCGCATCGCGGTGCCTGAGCGCTTCGGCGCCGCGCCGCGCCAACTGACGATTACCAGACTGCACAAGAAGGCGGCGCGGTAGAGCGCCAGGGAACTGCATGGACAAGCAACGCTTCGGCCACCACCGCAAGATCATGCCCTTCGAACCCGGCTCGGTCGAGGCGCTGCGCGAAGCCTCCCGCGAGAAGGCAGCCTCGCTCAATCAACATCTGCTGGGGTATGGCGTTCAGGCCGAAGCCGAATGGGCGGCGGCAGGCATCGCCGCGCCCGACCTGCCCGCCATGCGCAGATACCGGCTGGAGCGTATTCGCGCCGAGTTGAAGCGACGCGACTATGCCGGCGCCCTGCTCTACGATCCGGTCAATATCCGCTACGCGACGGACTCGACCAACATGCAGCTCTGGGTCGCGCATAATCCGACCCGCCACTGCTTCGTCGCCACCGATGGGCCGGTGGTGCTGTTCGACTATTTCTCCTGCGAGCACCTGTCCGACCATTCGGGCGTCGTTGACGAGGTGCGCCCGGCCGTGTCGTGGATGTATCTCTACAGCGGCGAACTGACCGATGAGAAGGTTCGCCGCTGGGCCGCCGGCATCGCCGAGCTCATTGCCGAGCATGGCGGCGGCAACCGGCGCATCGCCATCGACCACATCAATCCGGAAGGTGTCGAGGAGCTTGCCCGCCGCGGCATTTCCGTCGGCAACGGCGAGGCCGTAATGGAGAATGCGCGCCTCATCAAGTCGCCCGACGAGATCCTCGCCATGCGCCGCGCCATCGCCGCTTGCGAGGCGGCGATGGGCGAGATGGAAGCAACATTGAAGCCTGGTATTTCCGAGAACGAATTGTGGGCGGAACTGCATCGCGGCAACATCGCGCGCGGCGGCGAGTGGATCGAGACGCGTCTTTTGTCCTCGGGACCACGCACCAACCCCTGGTTCCAGGAATGCTCCTCGCGCGTTGTCGAGAATGGCGACCTCGTCGCCTTCGACACGGACCTCATCGGCCCTTATGGCTTCTGCGCCGACCTTTCGCGCACTTGGCTCTGCGGCGACAGGCAACCGTCGAGCGAGCAGCGCGACCTGTTCCGCATCGCCGCCGACCAGATCGCCCACAACACGGATTTGATGCGGCCGGGTATCTCTTTCCGCGATCTCGTCGAGCGCTCGACGGTGCCGCCGGGCGATTGCTATCCGACACGCTACGGCGTGCTCTATCACGGGGTCGGCCTGGCGGACGAATACCCGACGCTGCCGCATGCCGGCGACTGGACCACCGACACGCCGGACGGCGTGCTGGAACCCGGTATGGTGCTTTGCGTCGAAAGTTATATCGGCCGGCTCGGCGGGCACGAAGGGGTCAAGATCGAAGAGCAGATCCTGATAACGGAGACCGGCAACGAGAAGCTTTCAGCCTACCCGCTGGACGAGCGGCTGCTCTGATGCGCCGCCTTCGACCGCCGCGACGGCCTCGCGCATAGCGGCAATGATCGGCGCCGGGGTGGTCCTGGCGGTGATATAGGGCAGGCCCTTGCGCCGCGCCGTCCAGCCGACGACTTTGACGCCCTGCGCAGCCGGTTCGAATCGCCGCGCCAGCGCCCAGCTTTCGCAGTCGATCGCGGCGATATCGGCCCTGCCCTCGGCGATGGCGACGATCGACGACCGGTGGCCGCCGCTTTCGCTGCGCGAGGCGAAAATATCAAGGCTTTCGCCCATCGCCTCCAGGTCGCGTGTCAGCCCGATCAGCCCGGACATCGAATCCGGATTGTTGAAGGTGAAGCGTTTGCCGCGGAGAAGACCGATCGGGATGATGGCCTTGCCATCCTGCGGCGAGGCAACCGAGGGTCCGCCATCCGCGGGCATCACCAGCGCGCTGGAATAGAGTTCTCCCTGCCCGCCCTCGAACGCATCGTAGTTTGGCTGGGCAATCACCTGCACATGCTGGGCAAGGCCGAGTTCCATCGGCCCCCAGCAGGTTTGCCCGAAGAGCAGCGCCGGGCTCAGCCAGAGCGGGTGAAAATCGAACTCATGCGGGGGCAATGTCGCCGGGTCGGGCGCGATCAGCCTGCCGGCGGCATCCAGGATACCGCCAGGCACCGCCGGCAACTCGCGATTGCTGCGCGCGACGGCCTCCGGCGCATCGATGCCCCTGTGACGGAAGGCGTCGCGCAGCCGCGCCCATTGCGCGTCGACTTCGCCACGCGCTTCGGGCCAGTCATACATCGGCAATGCCGCAACGAATTTACTCATGCCGAACAGCTTTCAAAGACAGGCAACCGTCGGCGCCTGCGTTCCGCCGCGAAAAAAGCGATCGCGGAAAGTCGAGATTACTCCTTCGGCGGCTCAGCCGGAACCGGGGCCGTTCCAAGCCCGTTGACATTGCGCGCCCTGACGCGCGGCTTGAAAGCACGGCCAGGTTCGGGCGAGCGGCGCAATACCGGATGGATGACCGGCTCCTTGGCCTTGAAGGCGAAGGATTTGATCAGCGACAGATAGTTCGGATAGACATAGCCGTTGTTCATCCGCAGCCATTCCTCGCGGCGGTCGCGAAACAGCTTCGGCAGTCTGTACCAGGCAACCGTCGGGCTCTTGTGATGCACGAAATGCAGGTTGTTGTTGAGGAACAGGAACGACAGCGGCGAGCGTTCGACGATGATGGTGCGCCCTTCCGGATGTTCGGACCACTGGTGCTCGGCATAGGTGCGCACCGAAATCAGCGACTGTCCGAGCCAGACCGGCACCAGCACATAGAGCCAGAGCGGGATGCCGAAGCCGAAGGTCACGACCGGCGCCACGACAGCGATGCCGATGGCGTGCAGCAGCCAGGCCTTGCGGATAGCCTTGTCGCCGGCGGCGATCTGCTTGGCGTCGTCGATGAAGAAGCCGACCGACGACAGCCAAGGACCGAGGATGAAGCGGCCGACCATGGTGTTGTTGATCTTGAGCAGGAACTTCATCGCCGGCGGCAGGTCCTCATGCATCCAGAGCGCCTGGTAGTAGCTTTCCGGATCGTCGAGCGGATCGGTCAGACGCTCGTCGGCGTGATGGCGAAGGTGAATTGTCTTGAAGCGGCGGAATGGCCAGACCATGCCGATAGGCAGAAAAACGAAGGCTTCGTTGACGCGGGCGCTGCGGGTCGGATGGCCGTGCAGAACCTCATGCATCAGCGAGGATTGCAGCGCCAGGATCAGCCCCAGGGCGATCAGCGCGATCAGGGGATAAGATGGCCAGAGGAGGAAGCCGGCGGCGAGCCATGTGCCGTAGCAGAAGAGTGCGAGGAATACGGTCGGCCATTCGATTGCCGGTGCGCTGCGACGCCTCTTGTTCATGCCAGTATTCATGCTCGCCATGCTATCGACCACTGCCTTTCAGTCGCCGGAACCACCTTGATTCCTGACAGCATTGTGTCAGGAGCCTGCCGTTGCCGCAACGCGACAAAGCGCACAAACTGTTGCGATTGCGCATATTTGGCTGCAGGTGTTATATATTGTAAACAAACTTGGGGATTCATTTACGCCTGAGCCATGTTCAGCACGGCGCGGACGAAAATTTTTCCTCCTGCAAGCAGGAGCGACCTGATGGACAAGCGCGATCTGTCGACGATCTTCCGGGAGCGGCTGAAATTGCTCTTGACACGGTCCGACCTCAACCAGTCGGCCTTCGCGACGGCCGTCGGTATCGACCGCTCGGCGCTGTCGCAACTGCTTTCCGGCGCCTCGACCCGCCTGCCGCGCGCCGAGACGCTTCTCAACATCGCCGCCGAGTTCAAGGTATCGCTCGACTGGCTGCTGGGCTTGAGCCACGACGAAGGCGTCACCGGCGAAATCCGCGAAAGCCTGGAGATCGAGGAGGCGCCGGACGGCTTCGACCGCACGCTGCTCGCCAAATGGCATGCGGAGGCGGCGGGCACGAAGATCCGCTACGTGCCGGCAGGCATCCCTGACCTTTTGCGCACGGAGGCCCTAGTCGAATATGAGGCCGGAATAACCAACAAAAGCCGTGAAGCACAAGCCGGCGAAACGCAGTACCGTATCGACTACAACCGCCGGCCGGAGACCGACATGGAGGTCTGCATGCCGCGTCACACTTTGGAGATCTTTGCGCGCGGTCTCGGCGTCTGGGATCGTTTTCCCGAAGCCGACCGCCGTCAGCAACTGCTGCACATGGCAGCGCTCCTTGACGACCTTTACCCGACCTTCCGCCTGTTTCTCTATGACGGACGCATGCGCTATTCGATCCCTTATACAATTTTCGGTCCCTACCGCGCCGCGATCTATGTCGGAGACATGTATCTGGTGTTGAACGCAACCCAGCCGATCCGCACCCTCACCAGCCATTTCGACAATCTGATCCGGGCGGCCGACATCAACGCGCACGAGGCGGCGAGCTTCGCGCAAAAGCTGGCCGCAATGTCCTTCCCATCAGGCTCTGTCTGATCGCCGGCATCGACATCATCTTGACGGTCGGCCGACGTCCCGGCCGCCGATCACCGTTAGGGAAACCCATGCAAGAGCCGCGTCACGTCGTCGTTCCTCCTCAATCGGGTCGTTCCATGCGCGTCGGGCGCGGCGATCTGATCCGCATCGTCGATCCCAAGGGCCAGCAGGTCTGCGACCTCTGGGCCTTCTCGACCGAAGGCGGGCTCGACTGGCTGAGCACATCGCAGACCCGCGACATCACCGAGCGGCTGTTTCCGAAACCGGGCGACCATTTCTACAGCGCCGCCGGCAACATCATGCTGACGCTGATCGAGGACGCCTCGCCCGGACCGCACGACATGCTCTACCCGGCCTGCGACAGCGCGCTCTACAAACGGGCCGGCCTGCCCAACCACCCGAACTGCCGCGACAATCTGATGAAGGCGCTGAGCACGGAAGGCATCGAACTCCCCTTCGCGCCCGATCCGGTCGACCTGTTCCAGAACTCCATGCCGCAGCCCGACGGGACTTTGGTGGTCGAGGCCTCGATCAATCCGCCGGGCGGCTACGTGACGTTGCGCGCCGAACAGGACCTCTTGCTTGTCGTCACCGCCTGCTCGGTCGACCACCACCCGACCAATGGCGACGCCTGCACCGAGATCGAGGTCGAGATCACCCCCGGCTGCACAGGGCCTTCCCGGGCGCAAACTCGTTGACTGGACATAAAGACTTCTTTATATCGTTATTTGAATTCGGAACACGAAAGCTAAAGCCATGACCGCGACCAACCCGATTGACGCACTGCTTGCCGAAAAGGGCGTGCTTCTGGCCGACGGCGCCACCGGCACCAATTTGTTCGCGATGGGTCTGGAGGCCGGCGAAGCGCCCGAGCTGCTCAATGAGACTTCGCCCGAAACCATCGCCAGCCTGCATCAGAATTTCGTCGACGCCGGCGCCGATATCATTCTCACCAATTCCTTCGGCGGCACCCGCCACCGACTCAAGCTGCACCACGCGCAGGACCGCGTTCACGACCTGAACAGGCGCGCCGCCGAAATCGCCCGCTCCGTCGCCGACAAGGCCGGCCGCAAGGTGATCGTCGCCGGCTCCGTCGGCCCGACCGGCGAGCTGCTGGTGCCGCTCGGCGCCATGACCTATGACGATGCGGTCGATGCCTTCGCCGAGCAGATCGAGGGTCTCAAGGCCGGCGGCGCCGAAATCGCCTGGATCGAGACCATGTCGGCGCCCGACGAGATCCGCGCCGCGGCGCAGGCCGCCATCCGCGTCGGCCTGCCCTATACCTATACCGGTTCCTTCGATACCGCCGGGCGCACCATGATGGGCCTGCTGCCCAAGGACATCCACGCCGTCGCCGACGGACTGTCGCAGGCCCCGCTCGGTGTCGGCGCCAATTGCGGCGTCGGCGCTTCCGATATCCTGGCGTCGCTGCTCGATATGACCGAGGCGAAGCCGGAGGCGACGGTTATCGTCAAGGGCAATTGCGGCATTCCGGAATTCCGCGGCAGCGAGATCCATTATTCCGGCACGCCGGAGCTGATGTCCGATTATGTGCGGCTTGCGGTCGACGGCGGCGCGAAGATTGTCGGCGGCTGCTGCGGCACCTCGTTCGCCCACCTTGCCGCTATGCGCAAGGCGCTCGACGCGCACACCAAGGCGGCGCGGCCGTCCATCGAGACGATCGTCGAGCGCATCGGCCCGATGCGCAACAAGGTGGCGACGGCAAACGCTGCCGAAACCAGCGAAGGCCGCCGCGAACGCAGGCGCAGCCGCGCCTGACCGGCCTGCTTATTTGCTGTTTTCGGTGTAGCGCGACAGCGCCGTATTGAAATCGACAACGCCGCCGTCCTGGCTGTCGGCGCCCATCGTCATCAGGGCGCCCGATGCGCGCGGATCGGTGATCTGTTCCAGCATCACACGAAAACGGTCGTTATTGAGCGCCGAAAGCGCCGTGTTTCGAGCCGCGTCGACATCATTCCTGATGCGCGTGGATTCCGCTGAAGCAGCGGACGGCCCCCGCACCGGCGCATTGGCCGCCGTCGAACTCGCGTTCCCGATTGTCGTGATATGCACCGCCGGTCCCTCAAACCTGTCGGCACTGACTAACAGAAGCTCATTGCGATGATATTCCGGAAAAGCCGCGCAATTTAACGATCGCAGAAGGGCCGGCAGGATTTGTCCTGCCGGCCCTGGTTCGATTCACAACGCTCTACCTGTTGCCGTCCAGCGATGAGGCCAGTCGCACCAGCGACAGGAACTCCGCCCTGTAGCCGAACGGATCGGCGCCGCGCGCGGCGTTTGCGATCTCCGCGATCCGGTCGTAGCCGAAATTCGCCGTCTGATCCTCATCGCGCAGCTTCTGCCCGAAGGCCGCGACGGCGACCGAGAAACGCTGGTCGGCGCCGGCTGCGTCGAAGGACGACACTTCGTTGGCGGCGGTCACCGGCGTGGTGATCAGTTTCGAGACATCCTCGTTCGGCAGCTTGTAGCGGATCTTGACGAAGGCATATTCGTCGGCATTGGCGACACCGCCATTGTCGATCTTGGCCTGGCCGTAACGCAGCGGATCGACCTGCTCGCCGCCGCTGCCCTTCGGCGTGATCTCATAGACCGCTGTCACCGCATGGCCCGAGCCGATATCGCCGGCATCGACGCGGTCATTGTTGAAATCCTCGCGCTTGAGCGCCCGCGTCTCATAACCAACCAGCCGGTACTCCGAGACCGCGGCGGGGTTGAACTCGACCTGGATCTTCACGTCTTTGGCGATGGTGAACAGTGTCGAGGACGCATCATCGACCAGCACCTTCTGCGCCTCTGCAAGCGTGTCGATATAGGCGGCCGTGCCGTTGCCGTTCTGGGCGATGGTCTGCATCATCTGGTCGTTCAGATTATCGCGGCCAAAGCCGAACACCGACAGGAAGACGCCGGTCTTGCGCTCGCTCTCGATCAGCCGCTTGAGATCCTCGTCGTCGGTCTGGCCGACATTGAAGTCGCCGTCGGTGGCGAGCATCACGCGGTTGACGCCGTCCTTGACGAAGGACTGCTGCGCAAGCTTGTAGGCTTCGCGGATGCCTTCCTCGCCGGCAGTCGAGCCGCCGGGCGACAGATTGTCGATGGCGGCGAGGATCTTCTGCTTTTCCGCCGCCTTGGTCGGCATCAGCACCGTGCCGGCATTGCCGGCATAGGTGACGATCGAGACGGTGTCATCGGCCTTGAGCTTGCCGACCAGCAAGCGGAAGGCGGACTTGAGCAGCGGCAGCTTGTCCGGCTCGTCCATCGAGCCCGAGACGTCGATCAGGAAGACGAGATTGGCCTTGGGCTGCTCGGCGGGCTTCACATCGAAACCCTTGATCGCGACATGCATGAGCTTTGTGTGCTCGTTCCACGGCGTCGGCATCACGGTGACGGTCGAGTTGAACGGCGTCGCCGCCGAGTCCGGACCCTTCCAGTCATAGGGGAAGTAGTTGATCATCTCCTCGACCCGCACCGTATCGGCCTCGGGCAGAGTGCCCTCCTTCAGCGAGCGCCGCACGAAGGAATAGGAGGCCGTGTCGACATCGATCGAGAAGGTCGAGACCGGGTCCTGCGCGGTTTCATGCACCGGATTGGTCTTGAAGGTCTCGATGCGGTTGCGGTTTTGCTCCTGCGGCTGCATCTGGTCGGAAGGCATGGGCGAAGGCTGCACCATCAGCTTGGAATCGGCGACGGCTCCAGCCGGCGCCTCGGCGGACTGCATGGCGGTCGTCGGCGCCTGGGCATTCGCGCGTCCGCCGGCAGCGAGTTGGTCAACCTCTGCCGGTGCAGGCGGCGGCGCAGGCACGGCCTCCGGCGCTTGCTTGGCATAATCTTTCAACGCCCCATCTTCACGCTTTGCCAGGTCGTTTGACTGGTTCAGCTCAGAGGTCGGCGGCGACGCAGGTGCGACCTGCGCCTCATCTTCGATCCGCCTCTCACTGTCGGTGTCGGCCTTCTTCGCCTTGGCGGGCGCCGCTGCCAGCGGCTCGTTAATTGCGGGTTGTTCGGGCGCAGGCTTCTGCGCCGCCGGCTTGTCGGCAAGCGTCGCGGTGACCGTGCCTTTGCCGCCGATGACCGGCGGTTGCTCCTTCAACATCTCAAAAGCGGCATAGCCGGCGATAGGCAGCGCGACCAGCGCGGTGATGGCCGGCGTGGCAATGAGTTTCCGTTGCATGATTTCTCTCCAGAGCTTTTGTGCTCGCTCCGTGAGACGGAGGCCTGCCGCCGTTCCTTGGGGGACAGCCGAAATTTTTTCGTCGAGGTCGAAGGCCTGCATCGCGGCGGCGAAGGCGCGCGCCTTCGCCTCGCCGTCCGGCGCCGGTACCGCGATGTCGCGCAGCCTTTCGAGTTCGTTGTCGTCGACCATGGTCACACTTCCCCGGCTGAACGCATCAGCACTTTCAGCCGTTTCTTCGCTTCATGGATGTGCCAGGAAACCGTCGTCTCCGAGATCGCCATCACCTCCGCCGCGGCGGCGTGGTTGAGACCTTCGCCATAGACCAGCAGCACCGCATCACGCTGCTTGTCGGGCAGCATCCGCACCGCCACCCACAGCGCCTCGGCCGGATCGTCGGCCTCTGTAGGTGCCTCGCCGCCGATCGACGCATAGGCGCCATAGGCATCGGTCTTGGCGTTGTCGCGGGCGCGCTTGCGCATCATGTCGCGCGCCGCGTTCAGCGTCATGGCATAAAGCCATGTCGTGAAGGCGCCGCTGCCCTGATAATCGCGGATCGCGCGGCCGAGCCGCACGCAGACATCCTGGGCGATGTCCTCGGCATCGGCCTTCTTTCCGCACCAGCGATAGGCGGCGCGATAGACGAAGCCATAGTGCCTTTCGAGCAACGTGCCGAAAGCCCCTCTGTCTCCGCCCCTCGCCCGCCCGATCAGTTCGGCATCGGAGGCTTCGCCGTCGTCCAGCATCATCGCCATCATTTGCCTGTTGGACGAAGGCTAATGACCAATCCTTGGGGCGATGAAAAGATTTTTTTGTGGCGCATCTCCCTTCTCCCCGTTTCACGGGGAGAAGGTGCCCGAAGGGCGGATGAGGGACAGCGCGAATATTCGAAGGCTCGCGCTACGTGGTGCACCTCTCCGCGATCGGCGAGAGAAGACTATCCCAGTGTCTCTTTGAAAAACTCCGTCAGCCGCTTCCAGTGCCTCTCGGCGCCTACCTCGTCATAAACGCTGTGATCCTTCACGCACCAACCATGGCCGACGCCGACGTAATTCTCGATGACATGGTCGACCTCGGCCACCCGCAGCGCTTCGGCCAGCCGCGCCGACTGCTCCGGTGGGAAGCTGCGATCGACGCCGGCAACGCCGACATAGACGCGCGCCTTGATCATTGCTGCCCTGCGGTGCGGGCTGTCGGCGGCGTCGCCGGCCAGATTGCCGCCATGGAAGCTTGCCGCGGCAACGATCCGGTCGGGATAGCTCGCCGCCGCGTTCAGCGCCCGCGCGCCACCCATGCAGTAGCCGACAACGCCAGCAGGTCCGGCGATCCCCTCGGCGGCCAGCGCATCGAGGAAGGCGCTGCCGTCGCGGATGGTCATGGCCTGCGTCGTGCCGCCGCTCAGCGCCGACAGCGCCGCCTTGGTCTTTTCCTCGGCAAAGGCTGTTTTGGGATCGAACGGGCCATAGGGCGCATAGCGGTAGAAGAGATCGGGCACCAGCACGGCATAGCCATGTCCCGCGAGGCGCTCGGCCATCTGGTCGAGCGCCGGACGCGGACCGAAAATATCCATGTAGAGGATGACGCCGGCCTTGGCCGGCGCGGCTGGACGAAACAGCCGTGCCTTCGCTGTGCCGTCCTGGGTCTTGATCTCGATGTCCTGCTTCGTCATTGCGCGCTCCGCCGATTGCCAGGCGATAGATATCCGCGCCGCCCGCCAGGGCAAGCCGCAACCACTCGACCGCAGTCAAGTTTCCGTGCGGTTCGGAAGAATGCCTACAGTGCGGCGAACGCCGCCATATGGAAAGCCTGGACATCGGCCGGGTAGCGATACTCAGCGCCATAGGGACAGGCGTTGCGGTCGAGGCAGCCGCCGCTCCGGCAAGGCGCACCGCCAGGACCGCGGACATGGCCAAGACAGGCTTCATGGGCAAAGCCCTGTCCGGAATAGGCGTCGACGGGACAGGATTTCAGGCAGGGTTTTTCGACGCATGCGTCACAGAGATGAATCGCGTCATCAGCTTCGGGGAGAGAAAACTCGTCCTCGAACAGCAACGCGCCGCGATAGGCATGCCAGAGCCCATATCGCGGGTGCATGAGGACGCCGAGCGGCGACGGCCTCAGCCCTTCCGCCCGCATCGCCCATTGTTGGAACGGCAGATACGGCCGGTCGGAAGGCGACACTGCGCGCGCACCGAATTCCTGAGCGACGGCGCCAATCACTTCGCACGACCAGGTATCGAGCGGATTGGCTATCCGCGCAGGTTGCCTCTCGAGCCAGCGCTGGAAATGCGGCCAGGGTGCCGCGCCCGCCTGCCCGACCAGCAGCGCCGATTTGGCCGGTGCAGCGGACCCTGCGTCCGGCGCCATCTCATCGTCGCCGAAGTTGAAGCCGCCGCGAAGGATCAAGCCGTTGGCCGCGAGCGCGGTCGCGATCTCCCCGACCGGCTCGCGTGAAACAATCATCCCTTTCGGTCCGGGTCGGAGAATGCGCTCCGCCAGACTTCCTTGTGGATGATGTCGGCCACTTTAGCCCGGCCTGACTCGGGCTCCTTTCAAGTGAAGGCGTCGGGCATCGACCCCTTCTTCTTGGCGATGAAATCCTTCAGCGCTTCATCGATGGCCGGATCGAGATGCGGCGCCTCGTAGCTTTCCAGCCAGCGGCGGGCAAGCTCGTTGGCGCGCTGCGGCGCGGTCTTCTCGCCTTCGGCCAGCCACTGCTCGTAGGAATTGTTGTCGGCGATGTTGGAACGGAAGAAGGCCGTCTGGAAATTCGCCTGGGTGTGGTCGCAGCCGAGATAATGGCTGCCCGGACCGACCTGGCGGATGGCATCCATCGCCTGGCCGTTTTCCGACAGGTCGACGCCCTCGGCAAACTTCTGCTGCATGCCGAGCTGGTCAATGTCCATCATGAATTTTTCGTAGCAGGAGGCGAGACCGCCCTCGAGCCAGCCGGCCGAATGCAGCACGAAATTGGTGCCGGCAAGGATCGTCGAGTTGAGCGTGTTGGCGCTTTCATAGGCCGCCTGCGCATCGGGGACCTTCGAGGCGCAGAGCGAGCCGCCGGTGCGGAACGGCAAACCGAGCCGGCGCGCGAGCTGGGCGGCGCCATAGGACACCAGCGACGGCTCCGGCGTGCCGAAGGTCGGCGCGCCCGACTGCATCGAGATCGAGGAAGCGAAGGTGCCGAACAGCACCGGTGCGCCGGGCCGGATCAACTGCGTGAACGAGGCACCGGCAAGCGCTTCCGCCAGCACCTGCGTCAACGTGCCAGCAACCGTCACCGGGCTCATCGCGCCGGCCAGGATGAAAGGCGTGACGATGCAGGCCTGGTTGTGGCGCGAATAGACCTTCAGCGCGCCGAGCATGGTCTCGTCGAACACCATCGGCGAGTTGGCATTGATCAGGCTGGTCAGCACCGTGTTGTTTTCGACGAAATCGTCGCCGAACACGAGCTTGGCCATCGCCACCGTGTCCTCGGCGCGCTCCGGCGCGGTGACCGAGCCCATGAACGGTTTGTCGGAATAGCGGATATGCGAATAGATCATGTCGAGATGGCGCTTGTTGACCGGCACGTCGACCGGTTCGCACACAGTGCCGCCCGAATGGTGGATCGATGGCGCCATATAGGCGAGCTTCACGAAATTCTGGAAATCCTCGATCGTCGCGTAGCGGCGGTTGCCGTCGAGGTCGCGCACGAAGGGCGGGCCGTAGACCGGCGCGAACACCGTCGCATTGCCGCCGATCTGCACCGAACGCTCCGGGTTGCGCGCATGCTGGGTGTAGATCGAAGGCGCCGTCTTCAAGAGCGAGCGGCAGAGCCCTTTCGGGAAATGCACGCGCTCGCCTTTCACATCCGCGCCCGCTTCCTTCCACAGCGCGAGCGCTTCGGCGTCGTCGCGGAAAATGATGCCGATTTCCTCGAGCACCGTGTCGGTGTTCTTCTCGATCAGCGCCAGGCCTTCCTCGTTGAGGACCTCATAGACGTTGATCTTGCGCTTGATGTAGGTGAGCTGGGTGCCAGGACCGCCGCCCGAACGGGCCGCCCGGCGTGCCGCCGCGCCGCCGCTGGCGCCGCGTCCGCGCCGCCCGCCTGACGCTTCCTGCTCGACTGCCGCGTTATCGCTCATGATCGTTCTTCCTATAACTTGGCCTGAATTGGCTTGGCGGCCCATCGTCGCCGCTTCTTGCCGGATCGTAGCCATGCACCCTATTGGAAACGGCCCGCCAGCGCCAACGCCTGTCGCAAAATCGACAAGAAAAGCGCCAACTTTTCAGTCGCTTTCCTTTTGCGGGAAGTCGCAAATCAGCTATGGCTAGCTTGCCCTCGCGGGTTAGGTATTGGCGCATCGATTTTTAGGCTGCCGCAGTCATTAGAGCAGCAAGGAGCCCGAGAAAAATGTCCGACGACGAGATCATCCTTTCCGAGCTTTCCGACGAGGAACTTGTGCAGCAGATGCACGACGACCTCTATGACGGTCTGAAGGAAGAGATCGAGGAAGGCACGCGAATCCTGCTCGAGCGCAGCTGGGCGCCTTACAAGGTGCTGACCGAGGCGCTGGTCGAAGGCATGCGCATCGTCGGCGAGGATTTCCGCGACGGCATCCTGTTCGTGCCCGAAGTGCTTTTGTCCGCCAACGCGATGAAGGCCGGCATGTTCATACTGCGCCCGCTGCTCGCCGCCACCGGCGCGCCGAAGCAGGGCAAGATGGTGATCGGCACCGTCAAGGGCGACATCCACGACATCGGCAAGAACCTCGTCGGCATGATGATGGAAGGCGCCGGCTTCGACGTCATCGACCTCGGCATCAACAACGCGGTCGAGAAATACCTCGACGCGATCGAGCAGCACCAGCCCGACATCATCGGCATGTCGGCGCTGCTCACCACCACCATGCCCTACATGAAGGTCGTGATCGACACGATGAAGGAAAAGGGCATCCGCGACGATTATGTCGTGCTGGTCGGCGGTGCGCCGCTGAACGAAGAATTCGGCAAGGCCGTTGGTGCCGACGCCTATTGCCGCGACGCGGCGGTGGCGGTCGAGACCGCCAAGGACTACGTGAAGCGCAAGCACAACGTGCGCGCTTCCGCCTGATCCAAGGCATCAGGATGGACCGATAAGAAAGGCCGCGCCTTGCAGCGCGGCCTTTTTGTTCCCAGATGATGGACGAGGCTGCCGATCAGTTGACAGTGTCTTTGACCGCTCTCGCCGTCGATTTGACGTCCTTGCCGACACCCCGAATGGTGTTGGCGCAGGCCGTGAGTGCAAGCGCGCAGGCAAGGATGGCCATCGGCGCAATGCGTAGCAGTTTCATGGACGGTGTCTCCCTCGACAGATATTAAGCCCCCGCAGCGAAAGCCGGCTCGACTTGGTCAAAACGCAAAAAACGAAACCGAATCAAACAGACAGGCTGCTCGTCATCGCCTGCGGGATGATTGCGCGCGAAGTTTTGGCCGTCAAGCAACAGCTAAAGCTCGACCACCTCGAACTGACCTGCCTGCCGGCCGAGTTCCATTTCTATCCGGACCGCATTGCGCCGGCCATGGACAAGGCGATCGAGAAGGCCAAGTCGGAAGGCTACGGGCACATCTTCGTCGGCTATGCCGATTGCGGCACCGGTGGCCTGCTCGACCGCGTTATCGAGAAGCATGGCGTCGAGCGCATGGCAGGGCCGCATTGCTTTGCCTTCTACCAGGGCATGGACGCCTACGCGAAGGTCGCCGACGACGACATGATGTCGTTTTACATGACCGACTTCCTTTGCCGCCAGTTCGAGGCTTTCTTCATCAAGCCGCTCGGCCTCGACCGGCATCCCGAGCTGATCAAGGATTATTTTGGGAACTACGAGAAGCTGATCTATCTCGCCCAGACCGACGATCCGGAGCTCGACAAGGTCGCCGAGAAAGCCGCGGCCATGCTCGGCCTCGCCTATGAGCGCCGCGCGACCGGCTATGGCGACCTGACTGTGGAACTGGCACGGGCGGCACAGAGCGCTGCCTGAGGCCGTCACGCCTCCGCTTCGAGCGCCGCCAACACATCGGCAAAACTCGTCTTGCAGACGAAGCCCAGCCGCTCCCTCGCCCGCGACGGATCGTAGACGCGGTCGATCGAGGAGAACATAGTCCAGCTCTTCCCGGCATAGAGCCTCGGATAATCCGGAAAGTAGCGCGCCACGACCGATGGCGCATCGGCGATCAACTCAGCGCAATCCTGGGGTCGGAATGGTGTTGGCGCCGAAATGATGAAGGTGTCGAAACCGAGCCGCGGTGCCTTCTCCAACGCCGCGACATGAGCCTCGGCCGCGTCCTCTACCGTCAGCCGCCGGAACAGCAACTCGTTCGCCTTGGTGTTGGCGTCCGACTGCTCGATCGCATGCGCCATGTCGTCGGCCTCAGGAAAGAAGCGCGCCGTGCGCAGCACCACCGCCGGCAGCCCATGCTCGAGATGGTAGAGACGGCACAGATGCTCGGCTGAGAGTTTCGTCACGCCATAGATGTTGCGCGGCTCCGGTAACATCTCCTCCGTCAGCCAGGCCGCCTTGCGCGCGCCACCCTGGAAGCCGGCGCGGATCGCCTGCGAGATCATCAGCGAGGTCGTCGAGGTGAAGACGAAGCGCTGCACGCCGCAGACAACGGCCGCATCGAGCAGGTTGAGCGTCCCTTGCACATTCGTGGCGACGAAGTCGGCATTTTCGCGGTGCTCGATGTTCGGCTTGTGCAGCGCGCCGCTGTGAATGATGGCCTCGATGCGATTGTCGCGGACCGTCTTCAGGACGAGATCGCGATCCGCGATCGAGCCGACGATCTGCGTGCGCGCCGAGGCAACCGGATCAAGGCCGATGACGTCATGGCCGAGCGCCTTGAGCCTTGGCTCAAGCCCGCTGCCCAGCCAGCCGGACGATCCCGTGAGCAAGATCCGCATCGATCGAACCACCATTTTTCCGAGCTGCTGCTGTTAAGCACGGATGACAGACGATGGCGAACCGGTAAGTTGTGCGCCAGCGATAGAAAGAACTGTTCCAGCCATTGATTTGAGGAGACAAAATTTCATGATCCCTCGCCTGCTTTTTGCCGCCCTCGCCCTCGTCGCCCTCACCTTGCCGGCCCAAGCCGATGGCGAGGTGCAGAAGCTGATCACGACCGCCGACAAGGCACGACTGGATAAGTATGGCGAGACGCGCAAGGCGGCCCTCGAAGAAGCCAAGACCGGCGATCCGTCCGAGGTCAAGCAGTTGGATGAACTGCTCGCCAAACCTCTCGTCGCCTTCTCCGACAAGGACCTCACCGGCGACTGGAAGTGTCGCACTATCAAGGCGGGCGGCTTGAGCCCGCTCGTCATCTATGGCTGGTTCAAATGTAAAGTCACCGACGACGGTTCAGGCTGGCGGCTTGCCAAGATCAGCGGCTCGCAGCGCACCACCGGCCGCTTCTTCGACGACGACGAGAAGCGCTCGATCTATCTCGGCTCGTTCTCGGTCAATGACGACAAGGCCAAGCCCTATGGCAGCGGCCCCGAAAGCGACCAGGTCGGCTACGCCTTCCGCAACAGCGCCACCGAATGGCGCGTCGAACTCCCCGCGCCCTATTACGAATCGAAACTCGACATCATGGAATTCAAGCGCTGAGCAGGACGTTGACGCGTGACTGAATGCCTTCGGCACACCAAGGATTAACCCGCCCCGGATAGCATCCGCCCGGTCTCAGAGCGGGTGCTTGCCATGGCGGCGGCGGAATCGAATACGCGACCGATCGTGGTCGTCACCGAGGGTGGCCCGCATATCTGGGCCATCGTCAATGCGATTATCGATCGCGTCGGTCCCGTCAGCGTCGTCCTCGAAGCTCCTGAATCCAAAAAGCGCCTGCTCGTCGGCCGCGCCCGCCGGCAAGGCTGGATCTCGGCCATCGGCCAGCTCGGCACCATGGTGCTGACCAGGCTCGGCAAGCGCTTCCTTGCCGGCCACGCCGAGCGGCTGATTGCCGAGGAGAAGCTCGACACCGAGCCACGGCAAGGCCAGGCGATCGTCCATGTACCATCCGCCAACGGGCCGGAATGCCTGAAGGAAATCACGAGCATCAAGCCGGGCGTTGTGCTGCTTGCCGGCTGCAGGTTGCTGTCGAAGAATACGCTGGCAAAGATGCCTTGCCCGGTGCTCAACTACCACGCCGGCATCGCGCCAAAATATCGCGGCATGAATGGCGGCTACTGGGCGCTGGCGTCCGGCGATCAGGGGAACTTCGGCACCACCGTGCATCTCGTCGATGCCGGCGTCGACACCGGCGGCGTGCTCAAGCAGGCGCGCGGCAAGTCAAAGACGGGCGACACCATCGCCAGCTACGCACTGCGCCAGGCGGCATTTTCGCGTGATATCTGCGTCGAGGCCGTCGGCGACGCGCTGGCCGGCAAGCTGGAAACGATCGAACCCGGCTTGCCGTCGAAGCAGTGGTATCACCCGACGATCTGGTTCTATCTCTGGACCGGTCTGACGGCGCGCGTCTGGTAATCAGCCGGCGACGGATTTCAGCATTCGCTTTGCGTCACCGGCAGCGTCGCTTTTGAAGGCGCGCGCGTCGTCCCATAACAAGCGGTCCAACAGCGCTTGCGGCAATGCTCCAACACTTCGAGGAGTTGAGAATTCATGGCCGATCTGATCGTCGTCTATTGGCGCGACATCCCCGCCCAGGTCATCGTCAGGAAGGGCCGGCAAAACGCCAAGCGCGAACTGCCGCTGCGCTTCACCGAGGCGATCGACATGTGCGCCATGCGCACCGGTGCCGGCGGTACCGATGACTATCTGGCGGAGTGGCGCAAAGCCGATCCGGTACCGGTCAGCGACGACATCGAGGCCGAGGTCGAGAAAGCCTATCAGGAACTCGATACGAAATATGACCGCGAGCGGCTGGTCGCTCTGGTCAAGGCTGGCGGGAAAGAAAATGTCTGACAAGCAGCCGACGGTCACCCAGGCCACTTTGGTCAAGAAGGCGGCGCCGAAATCCGACTATAAGCCTGCCGACGTGTCGCCGCAGCGGCGCGTCCAGCGCACCTTTGCCGTGAGGCTGTGGTCCATCCGGCACTCGCGCCTGCTCGAATGGTTCTACAGCAGGTTCGCCGACGTTTTCCTGCTCTTGCATCCCTTGTGGAAGGGCATCGGCTACGGCCGCGTCGAAGCGCCGGTGAAATTCGTCGAGAAGCGGGTCAAAGGCTTCATGTTCGACTGTCGCATGTGCGGCCAGTGCGTGCTCTCCTCCACCGGCATGTCGTGCCCGATGAACTGCCCCAAGCAGCTGCGCAATGGCCCTTGCGGCGGCGTGCGCGCCAACGGCAATTGCGAAGTCGAGCCGGACATGCCTTGCGTCTGGGTCAAGGCCTGGGAAGGCTCGCGCAACATGGTCAACGGCGACAAGATCCTGACCGTGCAGAAGCCGGTCGATCAGTCGCTGCGTGAAACCTCGGCCTGGCTCCGGGTGACCGCGCAGGCCGCCACCGCGCGCGAAACGGCGCAGAACCCCGGAGCTTCGGCATGACCGCCCGCCAGCGCGACGAGAACCCGGCCGGCATCCACCTGCCGCTCGATCCCCTGCCCGGCCACACGTCGCGCGGCCGGCTGGAGCGCGTGCTGCGCCGCGGCGAGTTCGCGGTGACGACCGAGCTCAACCCGCCCGACAGCGCCGATCCGGAAGATGTCTACAACCGCGCCAGGATTTTCGACGGCTGGGTCGATGCCATCAACGCGGTCGATGCCTCGGGCGCCAACTGCCACATGTCGTCGGTCGGCATCTGCGCGCTGCTCACCCGCATGGGCTATGCGCCGATCATGCAGATTGCCTGCCGCGACAAGAATCGCATCGCCATCCAGGGCGACGTCCTGGGTGGTGCCGCCATGGGTGTCGCCAATATGCTCTGCCTCACCGGCGATGGCGTGCAGGCCGGCGACCAGCCCGGCGCCAAGCCGGTCTTCGACCTCGATTCGATGTCGCTGCTCGAGACGTGCCGTATCATGCGCGACAACGGCAAGTTCCTCTCCGGCCGCAAGCTGACGACGCCGCCTCAGATTTTCCTGGGTGCGGCCGTCAACCCGTTCGCGCCCCCCTACGACTTCCGCCCGATCCACCTCGGCAAGAAGATCGCCGCCGGCGCGCAGTTCGCGCAAACGCAGTACTGCTTCGACGTGCCGATGTTCAAAACCTTCATGCAGAAGGCCCGCGACCTCGGCCACACCGAAAAGATCTTCCTGCTCTGCGGCGTCGGTCCGCTCGCTTCCGCCAAGACGGCAAAGTGGATCCGCTCCAACGTGCCGGGCATCCACATCCCCGACGCGGTAATCAAGCGGCTGGAAGGGGCGCAGGACCAGAAGAAGGAAGGCAAGCAGCTCTGCATCGACATCATCAACGAGGTGAAGGAAATCCCTGGCGTCGCCGGCATCCATGTGATGGCCTATCGCCAGGAAGAATATGTCGCCGAGATCGTCGATGAATCCGGCGTGCTGAAAGGCCGCCAGCCCTGGAAACGGGAGATCCGCCGCGACGATCAGATCGTTGCCGAGCGGCTCGACCACATACTGCACGACGAAATTACCGAAACCCAGGTGGATATGGTGAAGACCGCGCACTGAAAGCGCGGCCCGCATCCCATCCGCTTGAACCAAATCAGATAACGATATAAAGAACTCTTTATATCCCGACGGAGAGATCGCATGACCCGCACCATCGTCGCCTCGGCGACCCGAGAAATCGTCATCGGCTTCGATCAGCCCTTCTGCGTGATCGGCGAACGCATCAACCCGACCGGCCGCAAGAAGCTGGCCGCAGAAATGATTGCCGGCAATTTCGAGACCGTCATCAAGGACGCGCTGGAGCAGGCGGCCTGCGGCGCCACCATGCTCGACGTCAATGCCGGCGTCACCTCGGTCAACCCGAATGAGACGGAGCCGGGTCTGCTGGTTCAGACGCTGGAGATCGTGCAGGGCCTCGTCGATCTGCCGCTGTCGATCGATAGTTCCGTCAGCGCCGCGATCGAGGCCGGACTAAGGGTCGCCAAGGGCCGCCCGCTGGTCAACTCCGTCACCGGCGAGGAAGAAAAGCTCGAGGCCATCCTGCCGCTGGTCAAGAAATACAACGTCCCGGTCGTCGCCATCTCCAATGACGAGACCGGCATTTCGATGGACCCGGATGTCCGTTTCGCCGTCGCCAAGAAGATTGTCGAGCGCTGCGCCGATTTCGGCATTCCGGCGCATGACGTCGTCGTCGACCCGCTGGTCATGCCGATCGGCGCGCTGGGCGATGCCGGGCGTCAGGTGTTCGCGCTGCTGCGCCGGCTGCGTGAGGAGCTCAAGGTCAACACCACCTGCGGCCTCTCCAACATCTCCTTCGGCCTGCCGCACCGCCACGGCATCAACGCCGCCTTCATTCCGATGGTGATCGGCGCCGGCATGACCTCGGCAATCATGAACCCGGTCCGTCCGCAGGAAATGGAAGCCGTGCGCGGCGCCAACGTGCTCAACGGCACCGACGAGAACTGCACCAACTGGATCCGCACCTACAAGGACTATAAGCCGGCCGAAGGCGGCCAGGCGGTCGCGGCGCCGACGGCGGTCAACGCTCCCGGGGAAGGCGCCGGCAATGGCGGCCGTCGTCGCGGCGGCCGTGAAGCCCGCATGGCCAGGGGATAAGCGCGCAATCGTGAGCCGCACCGCAAACAAGGCTGATCCGATCGCATCGTGGGTGCGGTCGGACAGCTCTACTTTGCGCTCAGGCCATGCCCAATATGGCGTCGAACAACGCCATTCCCGCCCACGATCCGAAGATGCCCGTCACCCCGCCGACGATGAAATCATCGTCATAGGCGGGCCAGTATGCGTGCAGCACCAGCGCGCCGACGATCGCGCCGAGAATTCCCGTGGCAAGATATTGCGGATTGCGCAGCCACGAACCCTTGATCACGCGCACCATGGTGAACGCGGTGAGAACGGCGGAGAGCAGCAGATCCGACATGATTGGCCCCTGGACCAGCAGACTCTCCACCCAACAGTAAAACGATCCGTTAAACGGCATCGGCAATTGCCATCGAGACGCGTGCCAGCATGAATCCTCCCCCCAACATCACCGATCCGCTCGTGCTGTTCATGCCGTCCGGCAAGCGCGGACGCTTTCCGGTTGGCACGCCGGTGCTCGATGCCGCGCGCCAGCTCGGCGTCTATGTCGAAAGCGTGTGCGGCGGCCGCGCCACCTGCGGTCGGTGCCAGATCGAGGTGCAGGAAGGCAATTTCGCCAAGCACAAGATCGTTTCGTCCAACGATCACATCTCGCCCAAGGGCGCCAAGGAAGAGCGCTACGAGCGTGTCCGCGGCCTGCCCGAGCGCCGTCGCCTCTCCTGCTCGGCGCAGATCCTCGGCGACCTTGTCATCGACGTGCCGCAGGATACGGTCATCAACGCGCAGACCATCCGCAAGGACGCCGACACCAGGGTGATCGCCCGCGATACGGCGATCCGCATGTGTTATGTCGAGATCGAAGAGCCCGACATGCACAAGCCGCTCGGCGATCTCGACCGGCTCAAGATCGCCTTGATGAAGGACTGGGGTCTCAAGAACCTCGAATTCGACTTCTACCTCATGCCGCAGGTCCAGGGCATCCTGCGCAAGGGCAACTGGGCCGCGACCGCCGCCATCCACAAGGATGCCGATAGCGACATCGCGCGCGTCATCGCGCTGTGGCCCGGCCTGAAGAACGAAGCTTACGGCCTTGCCTGCGACATCGGCTCGACCACCATCGCCATGCATCTGGTGTCGCTGCTCTCCGGCCGCGTCGCCGCGTCCTCCGGCACGTCCAATCCGCAGATCCGCTTCGGCGAGGATCTGATGAGCCGCGTCTCCTATGTGATGATGAACCCGGACGGCCGCGAAGGCATGACGGTCGCCGTGCGCGAGGCCATTTCCGGCCTCGTCGACAAGGTCTGCGCGGAAGGTAATGTTCAGCGCAACGACATCCTGGATTCCGTCTTCGTCGGCAATCCGATCATGCATCACCTGTTCCTCGGCATCGATCCGACCGAGCTCGGCGGCGCGCCCTTCGCGCTGGCCGTTTCCGGCGCGGTGCGCATCAAGGCATCCGATATCGGCCTGAAGCTCAATCAGGGCGCGCGCCTCTATATGCTGCCTTGCATCGCCGGCCATGTCGGCGCCGATGCCGCCGCCGTCACCTTGTCGGAAGGCCCGCATCGGCAGGACGAGATGATGCTGATCGTCGATGTCGGCACCAATGCCGAGATCGTGCTCGGCAACTCAACTCGCGTGGTCGCGGCCTCCTCGCCCACCGGCCCCGCCTTCGAGGGCGCGGAAATCTCCGGCGGCCAGCGCGCGGCACCCGGCGCCATCGAGCGCGTGCGCGTCGACCCCGAAACGCTGGAGCCGAAGTATCGCGTCATCGGCTCGGAGCTGTGGTCGGATCAGCCGGGCTTCGCCGAAAGCGTGCAGGCGACCGGCGTCACCGGCATCTGCGGCTCCGGCATCATTGAAGTGGTGGCCGAGATGTATCTCGCCGGCATCATTTCGGAAGATGGCGTCGTCGATGGATCGCTCAGCATGCGCTCGCCGCGCATCGTCGCCAACGGCCGCACCTTCTCCTACGTGCTGAAGGAAGGCGAGCCGAAGATCACCATCACCCAGAACGACGTGCGCGCCATCCAGCTTGCCAAAGCCGCGCTCTATGCCGGCACCAAGCTGCTGATGGAAAAGCAGCACACCGACCATGTCGACCGCATCCATTTCGCCGGCGCGTTCGGCTCCTTCATCGATCCGAAATATGCCATGGTGCTCGGCCTGATCCCCGACTGCGACCTCGACAAGGTCTCGGCCGTCGGCAACGCCGCCGGCGCCGGCGCCCGCATGGCGCTGCTCAATCGCGGCTACCGCCGCGAGATCGAGGAAACGGTGAGCAGGATCGAGAAGATCGAGACGGCGCTCGAGCCAAAATTCCAGGAGCATTTCGTCTACGCCATGGCGTTGCCGAACAAGGTCGACCCGTTCCCGAAGCTGTCGGCGGCGGTGAAGCTGCCGCCGCGCAAGGCGATGAGCGAGGACGGCACCGCAGGGGATGCCACCCCGCGCCGGCGCTCGCGCGAGGAACGCGCTGCACGGCGCGGCCGCGACTAAACCAAGTTCAAGCGTGTAGCGAGTTCATTCCGCGGCTCCCGCAGCCGTGACGTCTCTTGTCTTCACGACGCCTTTGCGCTGCGGGTGCAATAGTCCGATCAGTGGCTTTTCGACGACCAGATAGAGCACCGCCGAGAACGCAAGCGTGACGGCCAGGATTGCTGCCGGCTGCAACGCCGCCGGGATTCCGATCCTCAAGACGACACCCGTCGTCAGGACGCCGACCAAGACATGCCATAGATAGATCGAATAGGACGCATCGCCGAGAAAGATGGGCAAGGCAGCCGGCTTGAACGGCCGCGCCCGCTCGGCAACGACCGCGCCTACCACGATCAGTGCGGCCGGAAGCCCCCAGCGCAAGGCGCGGGGCACATCGGCATCGAACAGCGGACTGGCCGCAAGGAGCAGAAACCCCGCGCCAGCCATCGCCAGCGCTATTCCGAGCGGGAGCCTTGCGCCCTGGAGCCACAAGCGCGCCACGACGACGCCGGCCGCGAACTCGAGCACGACAGGATCGGTGAAGGCACGCGCATATCCCGCGGGGACAATGAAATGCAGCGCGACGATGGCAGCAAGGGCGCCGGTAAGGACGCCGAACCGCCAGCGCTCCCCGAGGAACAGGACCAGGGTGAAAACCAGATAGAACATCATTTCATAGCAGAGCGTCCAACCCTGTATGACGATGGGATGCAATGCGTTCTCCTGCAGCACCGGCACGAAGAACAGCGAGCCCACGAAATTCGAAACACTGAAGAAATGGCCGTAGAAAAACTGCGGCTTGATCAGGATGCCCGCCGCGGTCAGGACCGTGACGATCCAGTACAGAGGCACGATGCGGGTGATGCGGCGCCCCATGAAACGCCAGGGGGCAGCCGGCCTGCCGGCCGTCGTCACCCACATGATGAAGCCGCTGATGACAAAGAATATGTCCACGCCGGCTGCTCCGACGTCGAACGGACCGCCGAACTGCTCGCTGACATGGAAGCAAACCACCGCGCATGCGGCGAGGCCCCGCAGATATTGAATACTGTGGATGCTCGTCACGATGTTCCGGTCCAAATCGCGCCATATTGCAGCGCACACAACCCCCATCGCATTGCACAATAACTATGCAGCCGGCCACCGCTGTCAACCGCTGATGGCGGCTATCCGGATGGAAACCGGCATACGGCCCGCTCATTCGTTTGTATGCAAATGTTTCCGGATTCGCGCGATCCGGAAACCGAAACGCTGTTTTCGTGAAATCGATCCGATACATGCGTGACGCATTTAACCGACATCAAGCAGCGGCCGGAGACCATGCATGTCGCCCAAAAGTGCTTCGCGGTTTTGGGAGAACGACATGCATGCAACAGCCGCTGCCTGCTCTTCAAGGGAGATGAAAAAATGTCGATGTACGATAGCCTCAGCCGCTTCGGTGTGACCATCAGGCAGGCCCATGCCAAGAACAAGGCGATCCGTCAGCTGAACAGCCTGCCGGCGCATGTCCGGAAGGACATTGGCTGGCCGGCCTCGCCGCCGAGCGACCCGCAGGCAGCCCTTCATAAGCTGCTCCTGGGTACGCCGCGCTGATGACCTTCGCCGACAAGTGCAAGCTGCTCGGCAAGCGCCGGGGCCGGAACGCGGCCCTGGCGACCGGCGACAACAAATTGCGCGCAACGCTGTTGCCGAAGCGGCGCTAAAGCAATTCCAGGAAAAGCGCGCAGCGGTTGGGCTCGGCGGCTTCGCCGTAGCCTTCCGTCCGGAATTGCGCAAACAAAGACTTGGCCCCATCGGATCACGCCGATGTGCCAGCGGCGAAACCTTGAAATTTTTAACTGAGGTACGATCTTCGCAGAGCAGGGGAATTCTCTTAGTCGGCTCTGCCGGGATCCGTGTATCCGTATGCCCAGTTTGAAAAGCCATCTCGTTTCGTTCGTTCTCCGGCACAGCCGCAAGAACGCCTTTTCCAGTCCCGAAAACCTGCGGCGCTGGATCGCCTACGCCCGCAAGACCGAGGACCATCATCCGCCGGCCTTGCTCAAGGCACGGCTGGACATCGCCGAGACCGAAATCGACGGCTTTCCCGTCTATGAGATCGCCCCGAAAGCGGGCGAGCGCCGGCGCATCCTTTACATGCATGGCGGCGCCTTTGTCTTTCAGATCACGTCCTATCATTGGGGGCTGATCGCCGAGATGGCGGAGCGACTCGGCTTCGGCGTCACCGTGCCGGTCTATCCGATCGCGCCGGAGCATGATTTCCATGACATGTTCGGCATGGTCGGCGACGTCTACCGGCGCATGCTCGAAGGGACCGACGCCGAGGACATCGTCTTCATGGGCGATTCCGCCGGCGGCAACATGGCCGTCGTGCTGACCATGATGGCCGCCGAGGAGGGCCTGCCCTCGCCGTCGCGCCATGTGCTGATCTCGCCCGGCCTCGACATGTCACTGTCCAATCCGGAAGTGTTCGAGGCGGAACGCAACGACCCCTGGCTCGGCATTCCGGGCGGCCTGGAAGCGATCCGGCTCTACAGCGCCGGCTTCGAGCGCTCCGACTGGCACATCAGCCCACTCTACGGCGATCTCTCGGTGCTGCCGAAGACGCTGCTCCTCACCGGATCGCGCGATCTGCTCAGCCCCGACAATCTGATTTTCGCCGAACGTGCTCGCGCCGCCGGCGTCGAGGTCGACGTCGTCTACGAGGAAGGCATGTTCCACGTCTGGCCGCTGATCGAGATGCCCGAGACGCGCCGCGCGCGCGACAGCATCGTCGATTTCCTTAGCGTTCCTGCAGCGCGCCGGGCCCGTGCGCGGCGCAGGACAAAACCCGCTTTCGCAGCCCGCCCCGCACCGGCCGTCGAATAGCTCAGAACTTACCGGTTTCGCGGAACAGTTCGAACGTCGCGCGGATATGGTCGGCGACGGCCTTCACCGGCGCGCTGGCGTCGGGCGCCACCACCATAGCGAGATTGTAGGTGCCGATCTCCGGCATGCCGTCCTTGGCACCCAGCGAGACCATCTCGTCGCCGAGGAACGACTTCGGCAGCGGCGCCACCGCGAGGTCGGCCATGATAGCGGCGCGCTGGCCGGCCGTGTGGGCGCTCATATAGGCGATGCGGTAGTTGCGGCCCTCGCGGCCAAGCGCTTCCAGGGCGCCGGCCCGCCAGGCGCAGCCTTCCTCCCACAGCGACACCGGCAACGGCTCGCGCAGATGCGCGCAGCCGCCCTTGGCGCCGGCCCAGACAATCGGCTCGGTGAGCAGAACCTCGGCGCCGATCGCGCTTGTCTTGTAGGAATTGGTGAGCAGCGTGATGTCGAGCGCGCGATCGTCCATGCGGCGGCGCAGATTGATGCTCTGGTCGATGGTGACGTCGACCGCAATCGAGGGATGCGACTGCGCGAAGCGCTTCAGCACATGCGGCAGCACGCGCTCGCCATAGTCGTCAGGCGAACCCAGGCGCACCACGCCGACGATGTCGGGGATGATGAACTTCGACACCACCTCGCGGTTGATCGACAACAGCCGGCGGGCATAGCCGAGCAGCATCTCGCCATCCGTGGTCAGCGTCACCGAACGCGCGTCGCGCGCGAAGACGGAACGGCCGAGGATGTCCTCCAGCTTCTTGATCTGCATGGAGACGGCCGACGGCGTGCGGAACACCGCATTGGCCGCGGTGGTGAAGCTGCCGGTTTCGGCAATCGCCACGAAGGTGCGCAGCACATCGAGATCAAGCAGCGGTAGAGGATGATTGAGTGGGGCATTCATGGCGGTCTGCCTTCAATTTTTCTGATGCAATCCATCATTCCATTTCGTTTGATTGAACATCACTCCAGGCGCATAGTCAACTCGATCGATGCAGGATGCTGCCAAAAGCAGCCAACAAACGACCCTGACATAGTCCTGCAATCGACATGAAATGAAGCTGAAACAGACCTGACTTAAAGCAATGCCGGGCGCCTCCCAGCCCGCATAGAGGAGAAAGAAGATGTCTATCCTGTCGTCCATCGGTCGGCTTGCGACCGAATTCAGCGCGGCCCGCGCCCGCTACCAGACCGAACGCGCCATCCATGCGCTGCCGATCGAACTGCAAAAGGATATCGGCTGGCCGGAAGCCGCCGATGCCAAGAACGGCTTGCGCTTCGGCGTCGGAAGCTGGGCCGGAGCAAAGTAATCAAGTGTGTAAGGAGTTCTGAAGGCCTGCCGGTGTCAGCTCGGCAGGCCTTTTTGTTTGCATTCAAACGACTTTTCCAGCCATGCGGCCGCTGCATGACGCATATGAACCAATCGCATAGCGGGTTAATTTGTGAATTAAATCATTGTAAATGATAGGAAATTTTGGGCATACGGCCCAAAAATGTCGCAACTCATGTCGCTTTTCATGTCAAGCGCTTCGTTTTTGCGATTTAGTTTTTGCTGAAGCGAGCCTATATCAGCGTCAGCAAACGAGCTGCCCCACTCCTTAAGCGAAGGCGACCCGTCTGAGCAACCAAATGGAGATGATGATGAAGCTTTTTGCCCGCCTGTTCACCCGCCGCGAAATGAACCTGACGACCGCTCTCGAGCGTCAGCGCCTTGCCAAGACCATGCCCGGCCAGACCGGCGCCATGGCCGCTGCCCGCCTCGGCTTCGTCGCCTGAGACAAATCGGTTTACTGAATTCAACGCCGCCCGGCTTCGCGAGGCGGCGTTTTGGTTTGGGCGCCGGCACGCGTCGTCCCTGAAGCGGCCCGCTGCGGTTGCACGAATTGCCCATTTGCGACCCGTGTCGCAAATTTAATCTTCACTTAGCCGCCTACCCGATTGACAGGAATGGTTTTTCCTGATGTCGCTGTGCTGTTCGCGACATCCTGTTCGCGTCATGGCAGCGTGAGGTTACCCCGTGAATGCCGTAAAGCATGCGATCAAGAGATCGTTTGTGTTCTTCCTTATTCCTGATTTCACCATGATCGCCTTCGCCACGGCGCTCGACCCGCTGCGTTCGGCAAACCGGATGCTCGGCTACGAAGCCTATCGCTGGCGTCTGGCCAGCATCGACGGCAAGCCGGTGCGCGCCTCGAACGGCGTCGAATGCGCCGTCAACACCTCGCTTGAGGAAGAACGCAAGAAGATGGCCGGGCCGGACAGGCCGAACATGGCAATCGTCTGCAGCGGCATCAATGTCGAGCGCTACCACAACAAGTCGGCCTTCGCCTGGCTGCGCGAGGAGTATAATCGCGGCGTCGCCGTCGGCGGCCTGTGCACCGGCGCGCATATCCTGGCCGCCGCCGGCCTCTTGTCCAACAAGCGCTGCGCCATCCATTGGGAGAACCTGCCGGGCTTCTCCGAGGCCTTCCCGAAAGCCAATGTCTTTGCCGACCTCTTCGAGATCGATCAGAACGTCTACACCTGCGCCGGCGGCACCGCCGCGCTCGACATGATGCTGAAGCTGATCGGCGACGATTTCGACGAGAGCCTCGTCAACCGCGTCTGCGAGCAGGTGCTGACCGACCGCGTGCGCAGCCCGACCGACCGCCAGCGCCTGCCGCTGCGCGCCCGCCTCGGCGTGCAGAACTCCAAAGTGCTCACCATCATCGAGCTGATGGAGGCGAACCTTTCCGAGCCGCTGTCGCTGATCGAGATCGCCGACCATGTCGATCTTTCCCGCCGGCAGATCGAACGCCTGTTCCGCACCGAGATGGGCCGCTCCCCTGCCCGCTACTATCTGGAGATCCGGCTCGACCGCGCCAGGCACCTGCTCATCCAGTCGTCGATGCCGGTGGTCGAGGTGGCCGTCGCCTGCGGCTTCGTCTCCGCCTCGCATTTCTCCAAATGCTACCGCGAGCTCTACGCCCGTTCGCCGCAGCAGGAGCGCGTCGACCGCAAGCAATTGCTGGCGGCGTAGCCTGATAGAGGTGGCGCATGACCGCCAGCACTACGCCAGTTGCCGATACGCTGGCCGACCGTCACAGCTTCCATGCTGAAAAATGGATAGCCTTCCTGGCGGCGCTGGATACCCCGAAGCGCGATCTCCCGCGCCTAAATCGCTTACTAAGCGAGCGGAGCATCTTTTCAGGTCACGATACAGCCTAAGCGGGTTGCGTCTGCGCCGTCCGCATCGCCTCGACGCGGATGTCTTCGGTCAGCTGCGCCTTGAGCGCCGAGAATTCCGGGCTGGTCTTCAGCGTATAGTGGCGCGGATGCGGCAGGTCGACCGGCACGTCCGACTTGATGCGACCGGGCCGAGCGCTCATCACGATCACCCGCGACGCCATGAAGATCGCCTCCTCGATGTCGTGGGTGACGAACAGGACCGTCTTCTTGCGCCGCTCCCATATGCCGAGCAGCAATTCCTGCATCAGCCCGCGCGTCTGATTGTCCAGCGCGCCGAAAGGTTCGTCGAGCAACAGGATCGCCGGATCGTTGGCTAAAGCCCGCGCGATCGCCGTACGCTGCTGCATGCCGCCCGACAGCTGCTTCGGCCAATGGTTCTCGAAACCTTTGAGGCCGACGAGATCGACGTAGGAAGCGACGATCTCGGTGCGCTCGCGCTCTGGCATGCTGCGTTCACGCAGGCCGAAGCCGATGTTTTCGGCAACCGTCAGCCAGGGAAACAAAGTATAGGACTGGAACACCATGCCGCGGTCCGGTCCCGGCCGGGTGACCGCCTTGCCGTCCAGCAGCACGCGACCCGTGCTCGGCGCCTCCAGTCCGGCGACGATCCGCAGCAATGTCGACTTGCCGCAGCCGGACGGCCCCAGGATGGTGATGAAGTCATTGGCCGCGACGGACAGCTCAACCGGCTGCAGCGCCTGTACCGGCTGCCCGCCCCTGACCCCTGCAAAGGTCCGCGAAACGCCTTCGATCAGAAGCTTGCTCACGCCAGGCTCCATGGATAGAGCCAGCGGTTGAGCGCCTTGAAGGCGAAATCGGACAAAAGCCCGATCAGCCCGATCACGATGATGCCGAAGATGATCTGCCCCGTCGCCAGCCGCGACTGGCTGTTGATGATCATGTAGCCGATGCCCGACGACGAGCCGATCAGCTCGGCGACGATCACATAGGTCCAGGCCCAGCCAAGCACCAGCCGCAGCGTTTCGGCGATCTCCGGCGCGTTGGCCGGCATGATGACGCGCTTGACAATGCCGTTGTCGGCCGCCCCCAGCGTATAGGCGGCCTCGACCAGGTCCCGCCTCGTGCCGCCGACCTTGACCGCGATGATCAGAATGATCTGGAACACCGAGCCGACGAAGATCACCAGCAGCTTTTCGAATTCACCGATGCCGGCCCACAGGATGAGCAGCGGGATGAAGGCAGATGCCGGCAAATAGCGGGCGAAGGATACGAACGGTTCGAGGAAGGCTTCGACCGGCTTCCAGGCGCCCATGGCGATACCGATCGGCACCGCCACGATCGAAGCCAGCACGAAGCCCCCGAAGACGCGCCAGATGGTGATCAATATGTCGAGCCAGAAACGATCCTCGGTGAGCAGCCGCCAGCCATCCTTCAGCATCGACAGCGGATCGGCGAGAAAGATCCGGTTCACATGGCCGCCGAGCGTGATCCACGCCCAGAACGCCACGAACAGCACAAAGAAGGCGATGCCGAGCACGGTTCGCGTGCCCGGCGCAACGGGATGCAAGGGACGCAGCATCAGAGACTGTCCTTGAAGAGAAGGACGGCGGCCTATCGCCGCCGCCTGCAGGAAGACGTGCGATCAGTTGTTGACCGCGCTGGTGTCGGCGAGCGTCGTCACATCCGGCACTTCCTTGATCAGCCCCATCTGCAGCAGCAGGTCGGCCGCGGTCTTGGAAAAATCCTGGAAATCCTTGGTGAAGAACTGCTTGTTCTCCGCCTTGTCGGCCCATTTCAGGTATTTCGCCGAGTCCTCGAACTCCTTGGCCGACTGCTTCACGTCCGCGCCCATGATCTCAAAGGATTTCTGCGGGTCCTTCTTGATCATGTCGAGCGCATCGAAATAGCTGTCGGCGAGCGCCTTGGCCGCATCGGGATTGGCCTTAAGGAAATCGGGCGTGCAGCCGACCGTGTCCAACACCATCGGATAGTCGAGCGTGGTCGCCAGGATATGGCCTTGGTCGGTTTTGTCGCGGACCGCCGAAATGAACGGCTCATAGGTGACGGCGGCATCGTTCTGGCCGGCCAGGAAGGCTTGTGCCGCCGCATCCGGCTCCAGATTGACGACCGTCACGTCCTTGGTCGACATGCCGTTCTTGTTGAGCACCCAGGCGAGCATGAAATAGGGCGAGGTGCCGGGCGCCGAGGACGCGACATTCTTGCCTTTGAGATCGGCGACGGTCTTGATGTCGTTGCGCACGACGATGCCGTCGGCGCCGTAGGATTTGTCGAGCTGGAAGATCTGCTTGGTGGTGACGCCGCTGGCATTCCACACCATCCAGGTCTCGACCGTGGTCGCCGCGCATTGCAGGTCGCCGCTGGCGATGGCCAGCGGGCGGCTTGCCTGCGGCACTTTCTTGAGCGTGACGTCGAGCCCGTGCTTTTCGAAAAGCCCGGCCTGTTTGGCCAAAGTCAGCGGCGCAAAACCGGTCCAGCCGCTGATGCCGATCGTGAGCGACGTTGCGGCCATCGCCGGCGCGCTGAGCAAGGCGGCCGTCAGCGCCGCCGCGAAAATGGTGGTCCTGTTCATTGTGGTTCCCCTTTATGTGATGAGAAACAGATTGTCTCACAGACGCCAAAAGGCTTGTCAATGAAGCGGAGCCCGCACTGGACGATGGTCCAATCCGGCTTCGCGTTTCAGTGGGTATCCAGCCCCCAGCTGCGGTTGCGCCACATCTTCTCGCCGGCCAGGCAGTCGGTGGCCGGCTTGTCGTCGGCGAACACGACCGGCGGATGCGCGGCCTCTTCCGCCGCCCATCGCGGCGAAGCGGGACCGGCAAGCTCGAGCACCAGCTTGCGGCGGATCGCTTCTGCAAACTGCGTCCAGTCGTTGACCGGGATCATGAAGGCGCCCGGTCCGCCGATGACGCAGTCGCTGTAGTAGCGGTCGAGATTGGCGACATCGAAGGCGCTGCTGAACCCGCCCCGCGTCATCAGCGGCAGTCCGTTGATGGTGATGCCTTGCTTGACCACCTCGTCGCGCGTGAGGTCGACAGGGGCGCCCTGGTTGTTGGGCCCGTCGCCCGAAACGTCGATGACGCGCTTCGGACCCTGAAAGCCGCTTTCGGCGAACAGGTCGCTGCCGAAGGTCAGCGCGCCGGAGATCGAGGTCCGCCGGGCGCTGTCCGGCGGGCGCGCATTGAGTTGCGCCACCACTTTCTCGGCATCGGCTCGGTTCGCGATCACCGTCCACGGCACGATCACCCGCTGCCATGTCGTGCCCGCCCATTCGACATAGGTGACGGCGATCTTGCCATTGGCGCCGTCGGCGATGGCCTTCAGCACATTGTCATGAGTGAGCGCCGCAGCGTAGCCGTGACGCTGGATCTCCAGCTCGGCCGGCGACATGGAGAGCGAAACATCGACCGCCAGCACCAGTTCGACATCGACCGGCTCGGCGGGAGAAGCTGCCGGTGTCAGCCAAAGCGCCAGCGCCAGCGCGGCACTGCCTGAGACGATATGCCTGGCGCGGGCATAAGCAGACATGGGACAAGGTTAGGCGAAAATCGCCGCGGGCAAAAGCCGGGAATTCCCGGGCATCGGATTTCCGCCGGCGCGGCCCTTTAGAAGTACCGCGCGAGATTCGAACGGATGCGTTCCAGCACGCTGTCTCCGGAGAGGTCAGGCACGAATTTTGCGCCCGTGATGGCTTCATAGGCCTGGATATAGACCGCCGAGGCCTGATTGACGATCTCGTCCGGGATCCTCGGGATCGGGTCCTTGTAGGGATCGCAGCGCGCTGACACCCACGACCGGATGAAATCCTTGTCGAAACTCTGCGGTCGCCCGCCGCTTTCGAACGCCTCATTGTAACTCGCCGCGATCCAATAGCGGCTGCTGTCGGGCGTATGGATTTCGTCCGCAAGCACGAGGGCGCCATTCGGCGCGATCCCGAATTCATATTTGGTGTCGGCGAGGATCAGGCCGCGTTCGGCGGCACGCTGCTGGCCACGGGCGAACAGATCCAGGGCATAGCGCGATACGGCGTCCCACTGCGCCTGCGTGAGCAGCCCCTGTTCGATGATCTCGGCTTCCGACAGCGGCTCATCGTGGCCGCCGCTGGCGGCCTTGCTGGTGGGGGTGATGATCGCCAAGGGCAGCTTTTCATTGTCGCGCAGACCATCCGGAAAACTATGCCCGTAGAAGCTTCGTTCGCCTTTCCTGTACTTGGTCAGGATCGAGGTGCTGGTGGTCCCCGCCAGATAGCCGCGCACCACGATCTCGACCGGCAGCATGTCGAGCCGCGTGCCGACGACGACATTGGGGTCGGGATATTCCAGCACGTGGTTGGGACAGATGTCGGCGGTTTCCTCGAACCAGTAGCGCGCTGTCTGGGTCAGGACCTGCCCCTTGAAAGGGATCGAGGCCAGGATCGTGTCGAACGCGCTTAGACGATCGGTAGCGATGATGATGCGCCGCCCGTCCGGCAGGTCGTAATTTTCGCGCACCTTGCCATTGTAGCGATTGGGAAGTTCGGGAATGAAGGCGTCGGACAGGATGCGCATTGGGCGTGTTGCTTTCGCGGGCTTCTTACGGGTCACATAAGCTGTTGGCCTCGCGCACATCAAGCCGAAGCGTCAGTTGTTCAGACTGTTTGGCCGCGCATCACTTTTTGACAGGCCACCCGCCTTTGCCGCGCCATTCCACCTTATCGGCAGGCTCAGCCGGCGGAAGCTGTGAGACGGGCTTCTTGCCGGTAGCGCGAAACACCCGCCAGTTCGGCCGGAAGGACGGCGGAATCCAGAGCAGGATTCCGGCTGTTGCCGCAGGGAGAATGACTGCGAAGCGCAGGATCGAAAGGACGACGCCGCAGAAGCCGACGATCCGTGCGGCAGTGTCTGCTCCAAAGCGCGGCGCAAGCAGATGCCTGGCGATCGTGCCGCCATCGAGCGGATAGGCCGGGAGAAGATTGAGCGCGGCCAGAACCGTATTCAACAATGCGCCAAGCCATAGCGTCCACTCCACAAGACTGTCCGGCCTCGGCGGAGGCGAATTGAAAAAGCCGTCCACCTCGACAGACAACGAGGACCGGGCCAAAAGGTAATAGGAAGCGGCAAGGCCCGCCGCCAGGATGATGTTTACCAAAGGCCCGGCGAAGGCGATCCAGGCCCAGCCATACCGCGAGGCTGCACCGCGCTTGAACCAGGCAATCCCACCGAAGAGGTAGAGGTCTATCCTTTCGGTGCCGATGCCGCGCCGCCGCGCCGCCCACACATGGCCAAGCTCATGCAGAAACACCGACAGGAACAAAAGCACCCCAAATATGGCGGTATGAGTCAGCGCGCTCTTGGGACGGGTCGACCATTCATGCAGGAACGGCAGGGTGGCGGGAATGGCAAAAGTCCAGCTGACTTGAACGGGAATGTTTCCCTTCATCCTGAAGACGAACGCGTCGTTCTTCCTGTCCCAGCCGAACCGTTGCACGATGCCCACTCCGCCCGACGCAACGCTATGCGAGAATCTTGCCGCGCAAAAGAAAAAAGCCCGACTGAAGCCGGGCTTTTGCATTCTGGCTTTTGCGCTTGCAATCTCAGCTGCGCGGCTTGAGGTTCTCCGGGTCGTAGAGCGGCTTGTAGCCGACACCGGCGACCTCGACCGGATAGGTCTCGCCGAAATATTCGACATTGAGCTTGCGGCCCTCCTGGGCATAGGCCCAGGGCAGATAGGCAAGCGCGATGTTCTTGCCGATCGTCGGACCGTAGGCGACCGAAGTGGTGAAGGAGCGGCGGTCGAACTCGTCGACCAGCGTCTCGCCGGTCGCGGGGTCCTGCACCGGCATGATGCCGACCGGATAGCGCGCGACGCCCTTGGCATCGGTGTTCGCGGTCATCACCAGCGTGCACAGCATCGCCGGCTGGTGCTCGCGCGCGCGATATTCCAGATGCTTGGCCTTGCCGCAGAAGTCGTTCTCCTTGACCTTCGGGCGGGCAAGGTCGGCCTCGAGCAGATTGTACTCGGTAAGCAGATCGGCGTTCTGCAGCCGCAGGCTCTTTTCCATGCGGCGCGTGTTGGCATAGGTCTCGACGCCAAACGGCATGACGCCGGTCGAGCGCAGCGCGTCCCAGACGGCAAGCCCGTCCTCGTAGCGCATATGCAGTTCCCAGCCCTGCTCGCCGACATAGGAGATGCGGAAGGCGGTGACGTCCTTGCCGCCGATGCGGATCGGCTTGATCGCCGCGAACGGGAAGTTCTCGACTGAAAGGCCGTCCGGATTCTCGACCACCTTCTGCAGGGTCGTGCGCGCATTCGGACCCCAGATGCCGATGGTGACGTACTTCTCGGTCACGTCGGTGACGGTGGCGTCAAAACCCTTGTCCTGCGCGGTGCGCTGGATATAGCGGAAGTCGCGCGGACCGGCATCGGCGCCGTCGATCACGCGGCAGCGGTCGGCCATGCGGATAACGGTGAAGTCGGCGCGCACCATGCCTTCCTCGTCGAGGAAGTGGGTGTAGATGCCCTTGCCGATATTGTTGTCGCCGCCGATCTTGGCCGCGCACAGCCATTCCAGCAGCGCCACATGGTCGGGCCCTTCGACGTCATACATCGAGAAATGCGAGAGATTGACGATGCCGCAATCCTCGCTCATCGCCAGGTGCTCGGCATTGGAGACGCGCCAGAAATGGCGGTTGTCCCATTCGTTCTCGCGCACCGGCACGCGGTTGCCGTATTTTTCCAAGAGATGCTCGTTGGCGGCGTAGCCGTGGGCACGCTCCCAGCCGCCCAGTTCCATGAAATAGCCGCCGAGTTCCTTCTCGCGCTCCCAGAACGGCGAACGGCGGATGTTGCGGCCCTTGGAGAATGGCTCGCGCGGATGCACCGCCGGATTGTAGACCTTCATCGCCGTCTCGGTGCAGCGATCCCAGATGAACTGTTCCTGCGTCTGGTGCGGGTAGAAGCGCGAATAGTCGATGGCGTGATGGTCGATCGAGGTGCGGCCGTCGGTCATCCAGTCGGCGATCAGCTTGCCCATGCCGGGGCCGTCCTTGACCCAGATGGCGACGGCGTACCACAGGCCCCTCACCTTCTGGCTTTCGCCCATGGACGGGCCGCCATCGGTTGTCACCTGCAGCAGGCCGTTGAAGGAATGGCCTTCGTTGTAGCCGAGCTCGCCCAGGATCGGCGTCAGCTCCATGGCGCGCTCCAGCGGCGCCATGATCTGCTCCATGTCGAGGTCGCGCTGCGACGGCGACAGCCGTGCCTGATCCTTTTCCAGGAGATCGCGCGGATGGCACAGGCGCGGATTGTTCTCCTCGTAATAGCCCCATTCGATCTGACCGCCCTCGGCGGTCTTGGGGTCGCCGGTGTCGCGCATATAGGCCGAGTTGCCCTGGTCGCGCAGCAACGGCCAGCCGATCTCCTTGCCGGTGCCGGCGAACTCGTTGTAGGGGCCGAAGAAGGTGAGCGGATGGTCGATCGGCATGACGGGCAGGTCTTCGCCGACCAGCGCCGCGGTGAGCCGGCCCCAGATGCCGGTGCAGACGACGACATAGTCGGCCTCGATCGTGCCGCGCTCGGTCACCACGCCCTTGATGCGCCCGTCCTCGACGATCAGCGACTTGGCCGAGGTGTTGGCGAAGGCCTGGAGCTTGCCCGATGCGACACCCTGGTCGACGAGCTTGCCGGCAACCGTCTGAGAACGCGGAATGACGAGGCCGGCGTCGGGGTCCCAGAGACCGCCCTGCACCAGATGCTCCTCGATCAGCGGGAATTTCTGCTTGATCTCAGCCGGCTCGACCAGCCGCGCGCGGGTGCCGAAGGATTTGGCCGAGGCGATCTTGCGCCTGATCTCGTCCATGCGGGCATCGTCGCCGACGCGCGCGACCTCGAGGCCGCCAACGCGCGCGTAGTGGCCCATCTTCTCGTAGAAATCGATGGAGTAGAGCGTTGTCCAGCACGAGAGAAAGTCATGGCTGGTTGTGTAGCAGAAGTCCGAAGCGTGCGCCGTCGAGCCGATATCGGTCGGAATGCCCGACTTGTCGATACCGACAATATTGTCCCAGCCGCGCTCGATCAGGTGATGGGCGACCGATGCGCCGACAATACCGCCCAGACCGACGATGACGACCTTCGCCTTTTTCGGAAACTCTGCCATGACCCGCGACTCCCAAGTGGTAAAGCGCGCGGACTATAGGGCCGAGCGGTAGGGTGATTGAAGCCTGTTTGCGACATTGGGAAAAGGCCGAGCGACCCTGACGGCCGAACGCGTCTCGCCCGGGGTGTCACCGGTGAGGATTTCCCTATGCGCCGGAGCCGGATTCGCGCTCGAAACTCTGCAGGAACTTCTCGAAGACAAGCCGCTTGCCTTCGCGCACACTGTCCTCGAGCGGCTTCGCACCGGCCAGACGCGCCGCGATTGCGCTGGCCAGCATGCAGCCGGTCCCGCGCATCGATCCGGCAAGCCTGGGCATGTCGAGGCGGATGGGCTCCTGCTCCAAGCTCAACAGGATATCCGTCGATCTGGGTCCCGCCGCATGGCCGCCCTTGATGAGCAGCGCCGGCGGCCCGGCCGCGAGCAATCGCCTTCCCTGCCGCAGCGCATCATCGTCGTCTCCGGCCAGTTCCGATCCCGTCAGGATCGCCAGCTCTATGAGGTTTGGCGTGACGAGACGGCAGAGCGGCATGAGATCACGCTTCATGACGCCGATCGCGCGCGCTTGCAGCAGCGGCCTGCCGGACGAGGAGGCCAGCACCGGATCGAGCACTGCCGGTATCCGCGGATTTTCGCGCAGCACGGTGGCGACCGCAGCGATGATCTGCGCGGTTGCGAGCATGCCGATCTTGATGGCCGCCACCTCGTTGGCCCGCAACGCGGCCCGCATTTGATCGGCCACAAGACCAGGCTGCATATGACGGATATCCCCGACGGCGTCGTGTGTCTGCACCGTTACCGCGGTGATGGCAACGCAGGTACGCACGCCGATGGCAGAGATCGTCTCGATGTCGCGCGCAATCCCGGCACCTCCGCTGGAATCCGATCCGCCAACGACAAGCACATGCGGGTCTTGCTTCAGCGCCATTGCTCCGTCTTTTCGATCCATTCCCTGGTACGCGCCTCGGGATCCGGGTTCAGCGTTACGTCCGTCACCACCGCCGCGCTGTCGGCGCCGGCCCCGAAAACGCCATCGAGCCGCTCGGGATTGAGGCCGCCGATGGCGATCAGCGGAATAGGCGCGACTCTATCCTTCCACGCCCGGATCCTTTCGAGCCCCTGCGGCGCCCATTTCATCTTCTTCAGGATGGTCCGATAGACCGGACCCAGCGCGACATAGTCGGGCCCGGCTGCCATGGCAGTCTCCAGTTCGGTATGATCATGGGTGCTCAATCCGAGCCTGATGCCGGCCGTCTGTATCTCGAGGAGGTTGGCAGTCTGGAGATCCTCCTGGCCGAGATGTACGAAGTCGCAGCCCTCCTCGATCGCCAGCCGCCAATGATCGTTGACGATGAGCTGGCAATGGTGTCGGGCGCACAAGGCTTTCGCTTTGCGGATTTCCGCGCGCAGCCCGTCCTCGTCCATATTCTTGATGCGGAGTTGCACCAGCCTGACGCCGAGCGGCACCAGCCGCTCGATCCAGGCGGCGCTGTCGACGATCAGGTAGAAGGGATCGAGCTTCATGAAAAAACCGCCCTGCCCAATGTCGGCGTCGACGGCACGGCGACGTCGCGCGGCTCGAGCAGTCCCGAACCATAGGCTTCGCGACCGGCATCGACCGCCTTGCTGAAAGCGCGCGCCATACCCACCGGATCGGCCGCCTTGGCGACCGCCGTGTTGAGGAGCACGGCGTCAAAGCCGAGTTCCATGACGGTTGCCGCGTGCGACGGCCGTCCGAGCCCCGCATCGACGATCAACGGCACGTCGGGGAAATGCCCGCGCATCGAGCGCAGCGCCATGATGTTGACCGGCCCGAGCGCCGAACCGATCGGCGCGCACCACGGCATCAGCACCTTGCAGCCCGCCTCAAGCAACCGCTCGGCGACGACAAGGTCGTCGGTGGTGTAGGGGAACACGATGAAACCGTCCTCGCAAAGGATGCGCGCGGCCTCGACCAGGCCGAAGACGTCGGGCTGCAGCGTGTCGTGGTTGCCGATGACTTCGAGCTTGATCCAGGGCGTTCCGAAGACCTCGCGCGCCATCCTCGCCGTCGTCACGGCTTCCTTCACGGAATGGCAGCCTGCGGTGTTGGGCAGGACCCTCACGCCGAGCGAGCGGATCAGCGACCAGAATTTCTCGCCGGCCCTGCCGCCGGCCATTTCACGGCGCAGCGACACGGTCACCACCGAGGTCTCCGACGCCTTGACCGCATCGGCAAGGATCGCCGGCGAAGGATATTGGGCTGTGCCCAGCAGCAGGCGCGACGCTAGCTTTGTCCCGACAAGATCGAACATCGGCTAGCCTCCCTGCATGGGTGACAGGATCTCGATCCGGTCACCCTCGCTCAACCGGAATTCCGCCCGTCCGGCCGCGGGCACGACATCGCCGTTCAGCGCGGTAGCGAGCCAGCCGCCCTCATAGTCAAGCTCCTTCAAAAGGGCGTCGAGCGTCGTCGCCTCGACCTCAAGCGCTTCGCCATTGACGATCAGCTTCATTTTCAGACTCCCGGTCGGCAGATGAATTGAAGAGAAGGCCAGCAGCCTGCTCGGCCATGGCCGGTGAGAGCAGGAAACCGTGCCGGTAGAGGCCATTGATCGTGATCGCGCCGTCCTTCCAACGCTTCACCCTCGGCAGATTGTCGGGATAGGCGGGCCGCACGCCCACTCCTGTCTCGACGATTTCGGCCTCACCGAACGCCGGATGGACCGCGTAGGCCGCATTGAGGAGTTCCATCAGCGAACGGGCGGTGATCGGTCCGTCGTGGTCGCTTTCGATCATGGTCGCGCCGACCATGAAGTGATGATCGGCCCGCGGCACGATGTAGATCGGATGACGTGGATGGAGGAGACGCACGGGCCGGGCGAGCGAGACCTCCTGCGTGCGGAGGATCAGCATTTCGCCGCGCATGCCGCGCAAGTCGTCGTCGGCTCGCGCGATGCCCGTGCAGTCGATCACCTGATCGAAGCCGGAAAGGGCAAGCTCGCCCGCCTCGAAAAGGAAGACGACCCCCATCGCGCGCAGTTTACCGGCGAGGGCTTCGAGAACCCGACGGGGATCGAGATGGGCTTCGCCGGCAAAGAACAGGCCCTGGCGAAAGCGACCGGCAAGGTCGGGTTCGAGGCCGGCAATCGCCTTTTCGTCGGCGGACTCATGATTGCGCGTGCGAGTCGCAAAGCGGGCAAGCTCGAAGGCGTCGCGCGCATGGGCGACGACGAGAGTGCCGGCCCTTCTCACGTGACCGGGCAGTGTCCTTTCCCACCAGTCGGCCGCATTCTTGCCCAGGGTAGTAACGGCCTCCTCGGCGCTTTCGCGTTCGCACCAAGGGGCGAGCATGCCGCCGGCGAGCCAGGAGGCATTGCCGCCTATCTGGCTCCGAACTTCAGCAACCGTGACGGACGCACCCCGCACAGCTAATTCATGGGCGACGGTGAGGCCTGCCACACCGGCGCCTTTGACAAGGACGCGGCGCATGGCTCAGCGCGTCTCCTGATCTTTCTGCGCCAAAGCCTGTTTTTCCGCCCCGGGCGTTTCGACGGGCATATAGAGATCGCCGCCTGCGCGATATTTCTCCGCCATGGCCGCCATCCCCTCCTTCTGGGCTTCGGCGCGAATGTCGTGGGAGATGCGCATGGAGCAGAATTTCGGCCCGCACATCGAGCAGAAATGCGCCAGCTTGTGCGCTTCCTTGGGCAAGGTCTCGTCGTGGAACGAGCGCGCCGTCTCGGGATCGAGCGACAGGTTGAACTGGTCTTCCCAGCGGAACTCGAACCGCGCCCGCGAAAGCGCGTCGTCGCGGATCTTCGCCGCCGGATGCCCCTTGGCGAGATCCGCGGCGTGCGCGGCTATCTTGTAGGTGATCACGCCGGTCTTGACGTCGTTGCGGTCCGGCAGGCCGAGATGTTCCTTCGGCGTCACATAGCACAGCATCGCCGTGCCGAACCAGCCGATCATGGCGGCGCCGATTCCTGAGGTGATGTGGTCATAGCCCGGCGCTATGTCCGTGGTCAGCGGCCCCAGCGTGTAGAATGGCGCTTCGCCACAGACGGCGAGCTGCTTGTCCATATTCTGCTTGATCTTGTGCATGGGAACATGGCCAGGGCCCTCGACCATCACCTGGCAGTCCTTGGCCCAGGCGATCTTCGTCAATTCGCCAAGCGTTTCCAACTCGGCGAACTGGGCTCGGTCATTGGCGTCGGCGATCGAGCCGGGACGAAGGCCGTCGCCGAGCGAGAAGGAGACGTCATAGGCTCTGGCGATGTCGCAGATCTCCTCGAAATGCTCATAGAGGAAGCTTTCGCGATGATGGTGCAGGCACCATTTCGCCATGATCGAGCCGCCCCTGCTGACGATGCCGGTAACCCGTCCGACCGTCAGTGGGATGTAGTGCAGCCGCACACCGGCGTGGATGGTGAAATAGTCGACCCCCTGCTCAGCCTGCTCGATCAGCGTGTCGCGATAGACCTCCCAGCTCAGATCCTCGGCGACGCCATCCACTTTCTCCAGCGCCTGGTAGAGCGGCACCGTGCCGATCGGCACCGGCGAGTTGCGCACGATCCATTCGCGAATGTTGTGGATGTTGCGGCCCGTCGACAGGTCCATGACCGTGTCGGCACCCCAGCGAATGGCCCAGACCATCTTTTCGACCTCTTCGGCCATCGAGGAAGTGACGGCGGAATTGCCGATATTGGCGTTGATCTTCACCAGGAAGTTGCGGCCGATGATCATCGGCTCGCTTTCGGGATGGTTGATGTTGGCAGGAATGATCGCGCGGCCGCGCGCCACCTCGTCGCGCACGAACTCCGGTGTGACGAAATCCGGGATCGATGCGCCGAACGCCTCGCCATCCTGTTGCAGCCTGCCGAGCACGATCTCGCGGCCAAGGTTTTCGCGGATGGCCACGAATTCCATCTCGGGCGTTATGATTCCGGCGCGCGCATAGGCAAGCTGCGTTACCGCCTTGCCTGTCTTTGCTCTCAGCGGGCGGTTGCGGACGGAAAATTCCCGAGTCAGGCGCTCTCCTGTCGCAAATCCGTTGTCCTCCGGCCTGACATGGCGGCCATCATAGGGCACGACATCGCCGCGAGCGGCGATCCAGTCCTGCCGAAGGCGGGCAAGACCCTTTTCGATGTCCGTTTCAATCGCGGGGTCGGTATAGGGGCCTGAGGGATCGTAGACCGTCACCGGCGGCTCGCCGGCAGTCGGGTGGACCGCGATCTCCCGCATGGGCACCCTGATCTGTGAATGGAGGACGCCGGATTTGTGGATCTTGCGCGACGCCGGCAGCGGTCCGGTCGACACGGTGGGGGTCAAGGCATTCATTTGAGGCTCCTTTGCTCGTTGCATTGGAGACCCAGTTCTGTGCCGGAAGGATGAAAAGACGCTTCGACCTGCCGCTTGAGACAGGTCCTCGGGCATAAGCTCCCGCCAAGCGCTTGCACCGTCCCTACGCCAGTATGAACTGGATCAGGTTCAACGGGTCACTGCGCCGCAAAAGCCAGCAGTATCTCAGCCCCTTGCCGGGACTCCCCTGGTGAATGCCTCAGGTTGAACGGGCCGGCGCCATCTTGTCAAGCGCATTCGGCCGGCAATTGCGGCTCATTGCCGTCGTGAACAGAAGGCAGCCCACGAAACTCAGGCGAACGCCCAGACGTCCTCGGCCTGGAAGCCGACCTGGTAGCCGGCGGTCTTCAGCTTGACCACGACCTGGCCGATCTCGGCGGCCGGCAGCGCGCCGACTTCGACCTTGATCATGCCGGGACGGTAGCGCTGCAGGTCGAGCTGATCGAACACCATCCAGTCGGCGCCTTCGCAGTCGACCAGGAAAGCGTCGATATGAGCGATGCCGTTGCGGTCGAGCAGCGTCTGCAAAGTCTCCGAAGGCACCTCGATGTCCTTCAGATGCGGCGCGAAACTGTTGAAATTGGCGTCCGCCTCGCCCCACGCATTCTTGCCCGACATCAAATTGGTGTCGGTCACCGACGAGCAGCCGATGAACTCAATCGGCAGCGTGCCCGACTCGAGCGCCGCAGCATCGAAGGTGTGGACGGTGATGGTTCCCTTGCTTTTGGTCACCGCCACCGGTTCTATGACGAAGCGGCTGGTATCTGGGTAATTGGCGCGCAACCGCTTCTGGTTGTAGGGGATCGGCTCGACCAGCATGGCGCGCGCGCCCGGAATGCGGTGCAGCCAGGGCGTCACGTCGTCGAACAGCGCGCCGTCGCAGGCGCCGACATTGACCATCTGGAACGGCCGTCCGCCGAAACGCGCCTTGAGCGCCGCCTTGGCCAGGAACTTCGTGCCGTGCAACGCCGGCCCGCGATCGAGCAGGCCTGCCGGAAGGCCGAGCGAGAGCAAGACGCGCGCGAAGCTGGAAAGCGAGTTCATGACTTGTCTCCGGGAATGACCTGCAGCGCCGCGCGGCGCCCGCCCTGGCTTGCTGCCCAAAGCGCCATCAGTGGCGCGGCCAGCAGCAGGAAGGGCGGCAGAAGATTGGGGAAGTAGATGCGGGTGTCGTGGATCGGGAAGACCGTGAACTTTGCCAGCACGCCAAGCACAAGCGCCGCAAGCAGGATGCCCGCCCGGCGGTCGAGCCGGAAGCCGGCACGCTCGAGCCCATACCATCCGGCCAGCGCCGATACCGACACGCCAACCCAGCTGTTGACGCTGATCGCGCGGACCACCGAAGCGGCGAAGGCCTTGAGATAGGCGACCACCGAGAACGGTGGTTCGAAACCGTCCATGTTGTAGTGCTGCTCGATGCTGGAAAACCACAGATGCGGCCACCAGCCCGGATGCTGCGCCCAGTGCGAAATGGCGAAATAGGCGATGAAGGATACCGCGAAGCCGGCCAGCGCGCCCCACGCCCTCTCGCGGTAAGCGACGAGCAGCACGGCGAAGATGGCGAGGAAGACGATGTTGTCGGGCCTGGCCATGAAAGCGAGGAAAAGCAGGACCGCCGTCGCCGCCTCGCGCTTGCGCACATAGGCAAGGAGCCCGCCGAGGAACAGCGCCGAGCACAATAGATCGGGCGTCGAGGCACGCGCCGCGTCACCGAAATCGGCCATGATCAGGACCGCGCCAACGACCGGCGCCAGCGCGAGTGCGCCTTCCGCGCGCAGCCAGGCGAGCGTGATGGCGCCGAACAAAAGCACCGAGAACACCTGCACCAGCCGCATTGCATCGACCGGCGAGACGACATGGCTGAGGCTGGACAGGATTTCGGCGTACAGGAACTTGATCCGGTACATGCCGAGCAGCGAATGGAAGTCGGCGGCGTTCTCGGCCATGTGGCTGCGGAATCCGCCGCCATCGTCGGTCAGCGTCTTGTAATCGCTCGCCGACACGCCCTCCCTGACCGTGCTGTAGGCATAGTCATGCAGCGCCTGCTGATCGGGAAAGGTGCCTTCCTCGGCGATCGCCAGATAGGGCAACATGTCCCAGTTGGCGTCGGGCATGAACCAGGCAGTCACCGCGGTGAGCAGGATATAGACCGAGAAGGCAATCGCCCCGATCGATGCCGCCCACCGCCCATAGGCCCCCTCGCCCCACGCCAGACCGGCGCCGGTCAACCGTTCCAGCGGATTGGTCGGAGCGGACGGCCTGGTCAGCATCGTCAGCGAACCTGGCTTTTCACGAAATCCTTCACGATCGCCACGATGCCGCGCGACAAAAGACTGTCGAAGGCATCGACGAAGCGGTCAACATGTTCGCGCTGGCAAATCAGCGGCGGCTCGAGCCGGATGACGTTGCGGTTGTATTCGGTGAAGGCGACGAGCACGTCATAGTCGCGCAGCAGCAGCGAGCCGACAAAGCCCGACAGCGAGCCCTTCAGCTTGTCGTCGAGCACACTCACCACTGGACGCAGCACCATCGGCAATGTCTGTGAGAAATCGTGGAACTCGAGCCCGATCATGAAGCCCTTGCCGCGCACATCCTTGATGATCTTCGGGAATTTCTCCTTCAGCGCCTGCAGACGCTGCAACAGGTACTCGCCGGTGGAGGCGGCGTTGTCGATCAGCCCTTCGTCATAGAGCACGTTCAGCCCCTCGATCGCGGTGACGCAGGCCTCGCCCATGCCGCCGAAGGTCGCCATGGCGTGGATCATCGCCGTCCTTGGTGTGCCATAGGCCTTCATGTAGACGTCGCGCCTGGCGATCATGGCGCCGACCGCCGCCTTGCCGGCGCCCAGCGATTTCGCCAGCGCCGTCACATCCGGCACCACGCCGTAATGCTCGAAGGCATAGAAGCGGCCCGAGCGGCCATAGCCGCACTGCACCTCGTCTGCGACCCACAGCACGCCATGCCGGTCGCAGAGCGCGCGCAGCTTCTGCCAGTATTCAGTCGGCGCCTGGATGATGCCGCCGCCGCCCTGGATGGTTTCGAGCACAATGACGCCGATCTCGGGATCACTTTTGAACAAGCGCTCGACGGCGTCGATATCGGCGAAGGGAACGCGCACGACATTGTCGGCGACCTTGAAATCGGCACGGTAGAGCTGGCCGTCGGTGATCGCCAGCACGCCCTTGGTCTTGCCGTGGAAGGAATTCTCGGCATAGGCGACCTTCGGCCGCTTCGGACCCGCCGCGCGCTCGGCAAGCTTCACCGCCGCCTCCATGGCCTCCGAGCCGGACGAACCCAAGAACACCATGTCGAGATCGCCCGGCGAGCATTTGGCGATGTTGTGCGCCAGTGCGGCCGCATATTGCGACATGAAGGCGATGGCGATCTCCTGGCGCTTTTCCTCCTGGAATTTTTTCCGGGCTTCAAGGATGCGCGGATGGTTATGGCCGAAGGCCAGCGAGCCGAAGCCGCCGAAGAAGTCGAGGATCTTGCGGCCGTTCTGGTCGACATAGAACATGCCCTCGGCGCGCTCGATCTTGACCTTGTGGAAGCCGACCAGCTTCATGAAATGCAACTGGCCCGGGTTGAGATGCGCCTTGAACAGGTCGGTGATGCGGGCGACGTCCATCGCCTTGGCCTGCTCGACGCTGATCAGGTCGGGCTTGGCTATTGCTGCGGGCGAAAGCGCAGGCGCTTCGACCACCGTGCGCACGCCCGTGTGTTCCGGCTTGGCCATGACGGTCATCTCGAAATCTCCCCTTCGTCGCCTCTATTCGGCAGGCACGTGTTCGGTGGCGACGGCGTGGCCGTCCTTCTTGGCACGGTATTCGCTGTAGGCGGCGATCAGCATGTCCTCGTCGCGATATTGCGGCACCCAGCCGAGCTGACGCTCGGCCTTGGACACGTCGAGCACGCATTCCTCGTCGGCGATCAGATACTGTTCCGGATCCATGATCGGCATGTTCAACTGGTCGAGCAGGTCGAGCGTGCGCTTGACCGCCCAGCCGGGCGTCGGCAGCAGGATCGACTTCGAGCCGGCATGGCGGATCAGGTCGCCCAGCAGTCGCCGCACCGGCGGCGGATTGAGCGAGCCGAGATTATAGGCCTCGTTCGGCACACCGGCTTTCCAGGCCGCACGGGCGGCTTCCGCACAGTCGAACACCGAGATGAACTGATAGGGATTCCTGCCCGAACCTATCATCGGCACCGGAAAATTCCAGTCGATCAGCTTGAACAGTTTTTCCAGGATGCCTAGCCGGCCGGGTCCGATGATCAGACGCGGCCTGAACAGCGAGATCGACATGCCGCGCTTGCGCCATTCGGCGGCGAGCTCCTCGGTCTTGAGCTTCGACAGCCCGTACTCGCCGAGCGGCGAGACCGGATGATCCTCGGTCATCGGCAGCACCACCGTGTGGCCGTAGATCATGTCGGTCGTGTAGTGGACGAGCCTCGAGGCGCCGGCCTTGTCCATTGCCTGGATGATGTGCTCGGTGCCGTGGAAATTCACCGGGAAGAAGAAATCATGCCGCTTGGCGCGCACCTGGATCGGCGACAGCATCTTGGCCGAGAGGTTGTAGACCATGTCGTCGGCCCTGAGGCCGACTGCGGCAACCGAGGCCGGATCGGTGACGTCGCATGTGATGAACCGCACCGAGCGGTAATGCGGCAGGTCGCTCTTGACGATGTCGGCGACGACGACGTTCTCGCCGTCCGCCACGAGCCCGGACGCAAGGTGACGGCCGACGAAACCGTCGCCGCCGAAAATCACATGTCTCATCGAACGATCTCGCTTATGCCGATCTTGTCAGGAGTGATGGATGCGGTCTGGTCCTCATGCCCGCGTCCACCCATTTCTCGGCCACTCTGCGCAATCAGCACAGTGCCGACGCAGATGCAGGCGATGCCGGCGATGCGCCAGCCATTGAGGTCCTCGCGGAAGACGAAATAGGCAAAGATCGCCACGGCGACATAAGCGAGGCTGAGGAACGGATAGGCGAAGCTGAGCTCGACCTTGGACAGCACATAAAGATGCGAAGCCATCGAGATGACGAAGGTGCACAGGCCCAGGAACACCCAGGGGCTGAACACGATCTGCAAGAGTTTGACGAGCGGATTGGCGCCTTCGAAGGAGATCGAGCCCATCGACATCATGCCCTGCTTCAGCATCAGCTGCGCCGCGGCATTGGTCATCACAGTGAAGAGAATGAAGATTATGTATTTCATTGTTGCCACCCGCCCTTGAGAAGTCCTATTATAAATCTGCAAATTTTTCGTGAAGCCATAATAACGTTTCGAGTAAGCTATGGCTTAAAACTTCATTTACCATGATTTATTCAAATTTTATCTATTCCGCGGCTTCCGCAACTCCTCTTCCCGCATCCAGTCTTTTTGCCGTCCGCGCCCAGAAGCTCGACATGAAAGCCGGGTCGCGAAGCGCCTCCAGCCGCTGCCATTGCGGGAATGACGCGGCGAATGTCTCAGGGCCCATCCGGGCGTCCTTGTAGGGGTTCACTGCGCCGCCCGCCTCGACGGTGATACGGTCAAGCTCGGCGAGCAGCCGCAACGTCCTTTCTCCCCTGTTGGAGAAATCGAGCGTCAGCGTGTAGCCGGGCCGCGGGAACGACAGCAGCGCCGGCGAGCCGACATCGCCGAAACGCTTGAGCACCGTCAGGAACGACCCCTGGCCCGCTTGCCGTGCCGCATCGAGCAGCGCCGGCACGGTGTAGCGGGCATTGGCCTCCGGCACCACGCTCTGGTGCTGGAAAAGCCCACGCGGCCCGTAAAGCCGGTTCCAGTCGCGGACACCGTCGAGCGGAAAGAAGAAGCCCTGATAGCCCGCCTGGCGCGGGGCCGGAGACTTGCCCTTTTTCCAGCGGTAGGCGGCGTTGAAGACAGCGAGAAAAGGCCGGTTGAGGATATTGAATGGCGGCTGCGCCGGCACCGAAAGCCGGCTGCCGGCGCGCGCGGCGGCGTGCGAGCCGTGCTCGGCATGATTGCCGGTGAACAAAAGGCCACGCCCGCGTCCGTGGCCGCCGGCAAGCTGATCGATCCAGGCGACGGCATATTCATTGGCCTGGTCGGCCGCCTCGGCAAGATCGAAGAATTCGCCGAGGTCGCGAAACCGCGTCGCCCTTTCCATGATGTCGAGCGACGGCACGCGCATCAGCTTGATCGATGCTGAAAGGATCAGCCCGCTCAGCCCCATGCCGCCGATCGTTGCCCTGAACAGGCGAACATTGTCGGTCTCCGAACAGCGATAGGTTCGGCCGTCGGACCGAAGCAGCGTAAGGGCCTCGACATGGCAGCCGAAGGTACCGCGCCGATGGTGGTTCTTGCCGTGGACGTCGTTGGCGATCGCGCCACCCAGCGTCACGAACTGCGTGCCTGGAACCACGGCCGGAAAGAAGCCATGGGGCGCGGCATAAGCGATGATGTCGCAAAGCAGCGCGCCGGCATCCGCTTCGAGCAGACCGGTCTCCGCGTTGAAGGAACGAATGCGGTTGAGCGGCCGCATGTCGACCACCATGCCGGCATCGTTCTGGCAGCTGTCGCCATAGGAGCGGCCATTGCCGTAGCCGAGCAGCGATCCCGGCCTGGCCGTGCCGTTTTTCAAAAGCGCGATCGCCTCGTCCGCCGAAATCGCCTTGCGTGCCGGCGGCGTCGCCAGTCCGAAGCTGCCGAAGCGCTTGGTGTCCATCACCAGCCTCCGGCGACGAGAAAGACCGCGCCGATGGCGACGACGATCTGGCTGCGCCAGTCGCGGATTATGAAGACGACCGGGTCGTCATGCATCTCGTCGCGCCGGGCGAGGATCCAGACGCGCATCGTGAGATAAAGCACGATCGGCGCCAGCGGCCATATCAGCCACGGATGCGGATAAAGCTCGCGCACCGCCGGGCTGTCCATATAGAGCGCCAGAACCAGCCCCGAGGAGAAGGCCGACGCCATGCCGGCCTGGGCAACGATTTCCTGGTCCTCGGTGCGATAGCCGCGCCCGGCGATGCGCTCGCCCGGCGGAATGGCGGTGGTGCGCAATTCGACGAAGCGTTTCACCAGCGCCAGCGACAGGAAGAAGAAGATCGAGAAGGCAAGCAGCCAGAAGGAGACGTCGACGCCGGTGGCGGCAGCACCGGCCAGCACGCGGATCGTGTAGAGGCCCGCCAGCGTCAGCACATCGACCAAGAGCATGCGCTTGAACGACAGCGAATAGCCGGTGGTGACGGCCAAATAACCGGCGAGCACGCCGAGGAATTCGATCGGAAGGAACAGGCCGGCGACGATGCCGATCACAAGCAACGCGGAAATCGCGCCGAGGCCGAACGGGATAGACAATGCGCCGCTGGCGAAAGGCCGGTTGCGCTTCGTCGGATGCTTGCGGTCGAGCGCGAGGTCGAAGAAATCGTTGAGGATATAGATGGCGGACGCTACGGCGCTGAAGGAGACGAACGCCAGCAGGCACTGCCAGATCATGTCCGGGTTGAAATATTCGTGCGACAGCACCATCGGCACGGCGATCAGCGAGTTCTTCAGCCACTGATGCATACGCAGCATCTTGACGTAGGTCCTCCGCGTCGGCTTCGGCGCCGGCATGGCTTCGGCGTCATGCGCTGCCTGCCAGCGCCGGGCGCTGCGATCGGGCGCCACCACGAGCGCGTTGCGCGCGGCGTCGAACACTTTGACGTCGTGGCGGCTGTTGCCTGCATAGTCGAAGCCCGCATCGCCATAGGCGGCGACCAGCGCGGCGCACTTCCTGCCGGAGGTCATGTTGTGCGGGCCGTCGGTCGCCAGCACGTGATCGAAAATGCCGAGGTGCGCCGCGATCGCTTCCGCGAATTTGCGCGGCGTTCCCGTCGCCAGCACGATCTTGCGGCCCTCCCGATGCTCGGTGCGCAACCGGTCAAGCAAGTCCTGGCGGTAAGGCAGCGAGGCCGGATCTATGTCGGCGCGTTTGGCGATTTCCTGTTTCAGCCGGGCCGGTCCGCCGGTCAGCCAAAGCGGCAGGACAAAGAAATAGAGCGGGTTTTTCTTGAGGAGGATGAACAGGCCTTCCCATAGAAGGTCGGTGGCAATCAGCGTGCCGTCGAGATCGACCGCGAGCGGAATTGCGTTCCTGTCCGATCTCGCGTCCATTGTCCTGCCCCGATCGAGCGCAGGATCCCGAAACTCCGATCTCGGAAAAGATCACGCGCCAATTCAACCCACGCCCGTGTCGGCGTCCTCGGGTCGGATATAGCGGGGGATGACGCAGCGAACGTTAAAACGCCCGGTTGCAACGCATGATCATACCGGTTTTTCGGGCGTCATCGTTAAGCGTCGGCTACCGGAAACGATAAAAGGCCGGACGTCTGTCCGGCCTTTGCCAATCTTGCGCCGCCAATCTTGCGGCAACGGTTACTTGATGCGGGCCGCGCCGCCCGAAATTTCGACCGTCTCGGAACCGGTCAGGGCTTCGAGGTCACCATTGGGCAGGGTGACGAAGCAACCGTTCGAGCAGAACTCCACCGTCTCGCCCGCACCGAGCGTCAGCTCGCTCTTGGCGCCGCCTTCGGTCACGACCAGGGTCCGCGTCTGAGCGTCCCTGTTGATCGCGCTGGCCGCGAAAGCCGAACCGCCCAGGGCCAGCAAAGCGATCGCGGCAACGACAGACTTCCACATTGCAATTCCGGTGTTTCACACACCGCCTCTGTTCAAATTTGCAAGGCATTCTCGCCCTTTGCACCGAAGCTTATATGAGATGCTACCTGAACCGCAACTGAATGCCGCATTCATGCCACAATCGGTTTCGGCGCCGCAGACAACGCCGCCGAAGGTGTATCGAGATTCGGGTCAGGCCGTGTCGAGAATGGTGGGTTCCGAGAACCGGCCTACGCCGGCCGTAGCCGTAATTAAGCTGCCGCGCCAAGCAGGGATGCTTCGGCCGGCGAAGGCCGGAAGCACGGAAACCCGCCATTTGCAGGCCGGCCTCACCCGAATGTCGATGCACCTTAGCTGGGGTCTGGCTTGCGGCCCTTCCGCTTCATCTTGGCCAACCGTTGCCGCTCGGCCGCGGCTTCCGCTTCCAGCCTCTGACGCTCGGCGAATTCGGCCTCGATCTTGTCGTCATCGATCGGCCATGCTTCGTGCTTCTTGGTCTCGACCACGGCGCGCGGCGTCGATGGGATCTCGATCTGCTCCTCCTCGAAGATATCGAAGATGGCGAAACGGATATCGTTCTGCACGATGCTGCCGTTCATGATGTCGGCCACGAACACGCGGATTTCGAATTCGAGCGCGGCAAGTCCGAAATTGGCGAAGAGAACGAACGGCTCGGGATTCTTCAGCACCATCGGATGGGCGCGAGCAATGTCCACCAGGATGGCATGGACGCGCTTGACGTCGCTGCCATAGGCCACGCCTATCTTGATGTCGACGCGCCCGAGCTTGTTGCGATGCGTCCAGTTGCCGACCGCATTGTTGATGAGGTTCGAGTTGGGCAGGATCACCGACTGCCGCTGGAAGGTCTCGATCTCGGTGGCGCGCACGCTGATCTTCCGCACCGTGCCGCTGACGTCGCCGGCTACGATCCAGTCGCCGACCTTGAAGGGCCGCTCGGCAAGCAGGATGAGGCCCGAAACGAAATTCGAGACGACGTTCTGCAGGCCGAAGCCGATACCCAGCGAAAGCGCGCCGGCAACCAGCGCCAGGTTGGAAAGATCGATTCCAGCCGCCGAGATGCCGACCAAGCCGGCAACCGCCACGCCGGCATAGCCGACGCCCAGGCGGATCGAGTTGCGCACGCCGGCATCGACCTTGCCGCGCGCCATCACCGAGCCGTCCAACCAGCCCTGGAACCAGCGCGTCAGGAAATAGCCGATGACGAAGACGACGATGCCGCTGAGGATGCCGAGGAAAGAGATGGTCACCGAACCGATCGTGACGCCGGTCGCCAGCTTGTAGGCCCAGGCTTCGATATCGCCGGGCTGAAAACCCCACATCAAAAGGATAAGCGGCAGGAAGACCAGCACGATCATCAGGTTGATGGCGATGCTGACCACCAGACCGAGCTGGTCGAGGGCGGTATCCTCGTAGCTGGAATTTGTCGAAAGCCAGCGCCCGACCGATGTATCGGCGAAGCCGCCCTCCTCGCCGATCGCGCGGGCCGACAGGAAGCCGATATAGGCCGTCACCAGGACGGTCCCGGTCACCACGACCTGGAACGACACGAAAAGCGCCAGGCCGATATAGCCAAGCAATGTCGCGGCAATGGTGAACAGGCCAAGTCCGATGGCAATCAAACGAAGCCAGCCCGGCCAGGGACGCCATGAGCCGTCGGCCGCCCTGAACGGCCGCAGCAACCCCATCAGGATCAGGATGACGCCAATGATGATGGTGGCGACAAAGCTCCTGGCGATGGTCAGCGAAAGCGGCGAGCCCATCTTCTCGTTGACGACCGACAGGAAGTAATTGAAGCCGAGCACCAGGGCCATGGCGGTCGTCAACCCGACGAGCCAGCGCGCCGGGCCGGTCGCGACCGGGATCAGGCGCCAGTTGGGCAGGCGCGGTTCGAGCGCTGCATTGGTCAGCCGGTTGACGCAGAACACCAAGCCGATCACCGTCAGCAAGGCATTCAGGAACGTGCCGATATCGCCCCGCAGCACGTTGTAGTAATTGAAGAAGAACACGACCGAGGCCAAGAACACGCCGAGCGCCAGCGTCGGCAGCAGCGTCGACCAGAAGGCCACCGACAGCCGGCTGAGATAGGACGGATCATCGACGGTTGGATCAGCCTCGAATATGCGGCCGAACAGGCGCCTGCCGCCGATCAACAGCACTGCCGCCAGCGCCAACGCCATGAGCGTTGCGGCAAGAATCGCCTGGAACTTGAACTTGACGGCGAAGCTCAGCCAGGACGACACCGCCTTGTAGAGGCCGGTTATCTGGTCATGCGCGTCGGAAAAGGCCTGCGGGCTCAGCGCTTCGGTCAGGTCATAGTGTTTGGTGATGACGCTGCGAAAAAGCTCGCTGCGCATGACCGCGATCTTGTCGACCAGCCCGTTGACGCGGATCGACAGGTTTTGCGCGCCGGCGACGACCGCGTTGATCTCGGCCTTCTCGGACGCGAGCGCGCCGCGCTCGTTGCTGACGATCGCCGGCTCGGCAGGCTGCCCCTGTGCCGGTGGCGCGCCGAGCACTTCGACGCGGTTGTTGATGTCGTTGAGGCGCTGCCGGAATGCCAGCGCACTGGTCAGCGCCGCCCGCGAAATATCCTCGAACTGCAACCGGATGTCGACGAGCCCCGCATCGTCCTGGTCGGGGTCGCTCAGTTTCTTCTCCAGGCCGTCGGTCTTGGCCGTCAGGTCCTGGATGACCTTCGTCTGGTCGGCGATGAGTTGTGACGAGCCATGGCCGATCGCCTGCGCCGACGCGTCGAGCGCCGGCTGCCCGAAGACAGCGACAATGGCGACCAGAATCAGGCGTAGCAGTCGGAAGAACATGACGTTGTGGCGAATCGCAGCCGAAAAATCCTCGAAATTTCCGCCCTTGATAAAGACCGGCATATCAGGCGGCAAGCCGTCCCGATCGTGTCGGCGAGAGTCGGCCTGTCGAAAAGCGATGGCGCAATCTTGGCTTTGCGCTTCCCGCCTGCTCTATAGTCTGCCGCCTCGCATCATAAGGACGATAGGACGAATGGCGGAATATTCAGCCTTCTCGCTGCTCAAGAACGCGCTGACCGGCAACAAGGATTGGAAGCCCGCCTGGCGCAAGCCGGATCCCAAGGCTTCGTATGACGTCATCGTCATCGGCGGCGGCGGCCACGGCCTCTCGACCGCCTATTACCTTGCCAAGGAACACGGCATCACCAATGTCGCGGTGCTGGAAAAGGGCTGGCTGGGCTCCGGCAATGTCGGCCGCAACACCACGGCGGTGCGCTCCAACTATCTCCTGCCGCAGAACACCCGCTTCTACGAACATTCGATGAAGCTGTGGGAGAACCTTTCGCACGATCTGAACTACAACGTCATGTTCTCGCAGCGCGGCTGCCTGAACCTCGCGCACACACCTGCCCAACTCGACGATTATGCGAGGCGCGGCAACGCCATGCGCCATCTCGGCGTCGACGCGGACCTGATGAGCGTCGACCAGATCAAGCGGCTTGTGCCGGCGCTGGACGTATCCGGGTCGTCCCGTTTCCCGGTTCTTGGCGGTCTGATGCAGCGGCGCGGCGGCAGCGCCCGTCACGACGCCGTTGCCTGGGGCTATGCGCGCGGCGCCGACCGGCGCGGCGTCGACATCATCGAGAATTGCGAGGTCACCGGCTTCCTGCGCGACGGCGGCCGCATCACCGGCGTTTCGACGACGCGCGGCGAAATCCGCGCCAAGAAGGTCGCGCTTGCGGTTGCCGGCAGCACCGGTCGCGTCATGCAGCTTGCCGGCATTTCGCATATGCCGATCGAAAGCCATGTGCTGCAGGCCTTCGTCTCGGAATCGCTGAAGCCGATCATCGATACCATCCTGACCTTCGGCATGGGCCATTTCTACATCTCGCAGTCCGACAAGGGCGGCCTCGTCTATGGCGGCGACCTCGACGGCTACAACAGCTATGCCCAGCGCGGCAGCCTGCCGATCGTCGATGAGGTGATGAGCGAGATGGTGGCGCTGTTTCCCGGCCTGGCACGGGTGCGCATGCTGCGCTCATGGGGCGGGCTTTGCGACATGACGATGGATGGCTCGCCGATCATCACCACCGGCCCGCTGCCGGGCATGTACCTCAATTGCGGCTGGTGCTACGGCGGCTTCAAGGCGACGCCCGCCTCCGGCTGGTGCTTTGCGCACACCATTGCCAAGGACGAGCCGCACGAGTTCAACGCCCCCTTCACGCTCGACCGTTTCTATCGCGGCCTCGTCATCGACGACAAGGGCCAGGGCGCAACGCCCAGGTTGCATTAAAGTTTGGAATAAAAATGCTGATCACCTGTCCCTATTGCGGTCCGCGCGACGTCATCGAATTCACCTACCAGGGCGACGGCAATCGCGAGCGGCCGCAGCCGGCTTCGCAGAATCTCGACGCCTGGAACGCCTATGTCTACGACCGGCTGAACCCGGCCGGCGACCACAATGAGATTTGGCAGCATTCCGGCGGCTGCCGCGCGCACCTGAGGGTCGTGCGCAACACGCTCACGCATGAGATCCTGAGCACTGCCTTCGCCCGCGGCGGCCACAAGGCGGAGGGCCGCTCGTGAGCCCGCGCCGTACCGAAACCGGCGGCCGGATCGACCGGCTGCGCACCATTCGCTTCACCTTCGACGGCGCGCCCTACACCGGACATGCCGGCGACACGCTGGCTTCGGCGCTGCTCGCCAATGGCGTGACGCTGTTCGGCCGCTCCTTCAAATACCATCGCCCGCGCGGCCTGCTCGCCGCCGGCGTCGAGGAGCCGAACGCGCTGGTGACGGTGCTGCGCGGCGAAGTGCGCGAACCGAACATTGCCGCCACCATGGTCGAGATCTATGACGGGCTCGTCGCCGTCAGCCAGAACCGCTCCCCCTCGCTCGCCTGGGACATCGGCGCACTCAACCAGCTCGGCGGCAAGATCCTGTCGGCCGGCTTCTACTACAAGACCTTCATGGGCCCGGTGATCGGCCCGCTGAATGGCACGCGCTTCTGGATGTTCTGCGAGCATTTCATCCGTCGAGCCGCCGGCCTCGGCAAAGCTGGCACCGCGCCCGATCCGTCGCGCTACGAGCGCATGAACGCGTTTTGCGACGTGCTGGTGGTCGGCTCCGGTCCGGCCGGCCTGATGGCGGCGAAGGCTGCTGCCGACCAGGGCGCCCGCGTCATCCTCGCCGATCTCGAAGCCCATTTTGGCGGTTCCGCCAACTGGTCGGGGGAAGCGATCGACGGCACGCCTGCCGCCGACTGGGTCCAGCGCACGGTCGGGCAACTCGGAGGCAATGACAATGTCCGCCTGCTGCCGCGTACGACGGTGTGGGGCTATTACGACGGCAACACGCTTGCCGCGCTCGAGCGGGTGACCGACCACAAGGAAGCGCCCGCCAAGGGCGAGCCGCGCCAGCGCTACTGGGCGATCCGCGCAGGCACCGTGGTGCTCGCCACCGGCTCCTTCGAGCGGCCACTGGTGTTCCCGGGCAATGACCGTCCCGGCGTCATGCTGGCGCATGCGGCCGAACGCTACGCCAATGAATATGGCGTGCTGGCAGGACAGCGCATCGCGCTCTTCACCAACAACGACAGCGCCTACCGCTCGGCCCTTGCCTTGAAGAAGGCCGGCGCCGCGGTCGTTGCCATCGTCGATGTCCGCGGCGATATCTCGAACGAGATGCGCAAGCTGGCGAGCGAAGCCGAGGCCGAACTGCTTGCCGGTCATGCGGTGGTTGCGACCGAGGGGGGCAAGGCTCTCACCGGCCTTAAGGTGCAACGCTTCGACGCTATGAGCGGTGCGCTCAGCGGCGACAATCGCAGCATCCATGCCGACAGCCTTTTGATGTCGGGCGGCTGGTCGCCAACCATCCATCTCGCCAGCCAGGCAGGCGCCAGAGCCGAATGGGATGCGGCCCGGCAGGCCTTCCTGCCGCCGCGGCCGACGGAGCGCTGGATCGGCGCCGGCGCCTTCACCGGCAGCTTCTCCACCGCCGAGGCCATTGCCGAAGGCCGTGCGGCTGGCCTTCAGGCCGCCGGCGGGGTGACATCATCCACCCCCCTGCCGGTTGTCGAAGCCGCCCCCGGTGATCCCGATCCGGCGCCGGTCTTCGAGATCAAGGCCAAGGGCAAGAGTTTTGTCGACTTCCAGCACGATGTGACCGCCGAGGACGTGCGGCTCGCGCATCGCGAGGGCTTCGTCTCGGTCGAGCATCTGAAGCGCTACACCACGCTCGGCATGGCGACCGACCAGGGCAAGAACTCCAACGTGCCGGGCTTGGCCATCATGGCCGAGGCATTGGGCAAGCCGATCCCCGAAGTCGGCACGACGCGCTTCCGCCCGCCCTACACGGCGGTGTCGATCGGCTCACTCGCCGCAGAGCGTTTCGGCGACCTCAAGCCCGAACGGCTGACGCCGATCCATGACTGGCACCTTGGCAATGGCGCGACCATGTATTCGGCCGGCCTCTGGTACCGCCCGATGATCTACGGCCTTGCCGGCGAGACGGTCGAGCAGGCCTATGTCCGCGAAGCCAAGGCGACGCGCGAAAGCGCCGGCATGGTCGACGTCTCGACGCTGGGCAAGATAGCGGTTCAAGGACCGGACGCGGCCGAGTTCCTCGATCGCGTCTACACCAACATGTTCTCCACTTTAGCCGTCGGCAAGGCCCGCTACGGGCTGATGCTGCGCGAGGACGGGCTTGCCTTCGACGACGGCACCACCTGGCGGCTCGGCGAGCAGGAATTCCTGATGACCACCACCACCGCCAATGCCGGCAAGGTGATGCAGCATCTGGAGTATTTTCTCGACGTCATCTGGCCGGAGCTGAAGGTCACCGTCACCTCCGTCACGGACGAATGGGCGGGTGCTGCGATCGGCGGACCGAACGCGAGGGCCATCCTCGCCTCTTGTGTCACCGGCACCGCCGTCGACAACGCCACCCTGCCCTTCATGGGCATCGTTCATGGCCGGATCGCCGGCGTCCCGGTGATGATCTGCCGGCTGTCCTTCTCCGGCGAAATGGCTTTCGAGGTCTATTCCGGCGCCGGCTACGGCACCCACGTGTGGGAGGCCCTGATCGAAGCCGGCAAGCCGTTCGGCTTGGTCACCTACGGCCTCGAGGCGCTGGGCACGATGCGCATCGAAAAGGGTCATGTCACCGGCGCCGAGATCGACGGCCGCACCACCGCGCGCGATCTCCATCTCGACTGGATGCTGTCTAAAAAGAAGCCTTTCATCGGCTCGGCCATGATGGACCGCGAGGGGCTGGTCGCGTCAGACCGGCTGGAGCTGGTCGGCCTGATCGCTCTCGACAACCGGCCGCTCAACGGCGGCGGACATATCGTCGAGGAACTGGACGAAGCCAATCCGCACGATTCGATCGGCCACATCACCGCCTGCTGCTATTCGCCGGCGCTCGGCAAATACATAGCGCTTGCGTTGGTCGAGGGCGGCAAGGGCCGCCACGGCACGCGCGCCTTCGTCTCCGATCCGCTGCGCAACCGATTCGGCCCGATCGAGATCGTCTCCAACCACTTCTTCGATCCGGATGGGAGCCGCATGCATGGCTGAGCACCAGTTGCCCGAGCGCCAATCGCCGCTCGAGCCGGAGTATCACCCGGGCTCGCATGGCAATTTCGAACATGGCGTCGATGTCATCCTGTCCGAAACCCGGCCGGGCTCGATCCTGCAGCTCGCCGCATGGCCGGGCGAAGAGAAGCGGCTGATCGAAGCCATCCGCAAGGTCACCGGGCTCGCTCTGCCCGACGGCGCCGGCGGCGGCGTGAGCAGCGGTGCCCAGGCCGTTTTCGGCTTCGCGCCGGGAAAATTCACCGTGGTGGATGAGGCGGAAGGCCTGGCCGCTGCCTTCGCCGGCGCCATTACGCCGGCCATCGGTACGCTGACGGATCTTTCGCATGGCCGCACCGCGATCCGCATCGCCGGCCCGAAGGCCGAGTGGGTGATGGCGAAATTCTTTGCCATCGACTTCGCCTTGCCGGCATTCCCGCTAGGCGCCGGCCGCTCGACCAACCATCACGACATCTTCGCCCAGATCCAGCGCAGCGGCGCCGACCAGTTCGACATCTACGTCTTCCGCTCTTTCGCGCGCTCGTTCTGGAAGGCCTTGTGCCACGCCTCGGAGGAAGTCGGCTACGAGGTGCAGTAGGGCCAACGCCTTGGTCCAGCCGGTATCTGGCACTATCGACGGCTACAACTGCTGCTTGAGCGTTGGCCAGCAGGGCCGATAGATAAGGCATCATCGGCGTTTGCCACGGCAAACGTCCGCTCAGGCAACCAGTTCGACCATACCCTTCCATGACTGTTGAGACTTCGGCGACGGCCACGACCCGCTTTGCTCCGGCGGACGTCCCGTCGATGCTGCTGCCGGCAACCGTTGCCTGCGGCGTGTTCATGACCAGCCTCGACCAGAACGTCGTGGTCACGGCGCTCCCCGGCATCGGCGAAAGCCTCGATCGTCCGCCAAGCCAGCTTGGCCTGCTGATCACCGTTTATGTCGCGAGCCTCATCGTCACCATGCCGCTCGGCGGCTGGCTGGCCGATCGCTTCGGCCTGCGCAACGTCTATTGCTTCGCGCTGCTCGTCTTCGCCAGCGCCTCGGCATTGTGCGGCCTTTCGGAAACCATCTGGATGCTGGTCGGCTCGCGCGCTCTGCAGGGCTGCGGCGGCGCGCTGATGGGCACGCTTGGCCAGGTCGTCATCCTGTCGAGCTTCCCGCGCGACCGCACGCTCAAGATCAACATGTATATCTCGCTTGCCGGTCAGTCCGGGCCGCTGGTCGGGCCGCTCGTCGGCGGCGCGCTCACCACCTATGTCTCGTGGCGCTGGATCTTCTATATCAACATCCCGATCGCGCTGACCGCGGCGCTGCTGGCCGCCTCGCTGTTTCCAACGACGACCAAGCCGGTGCGCACGCCATTCGATTTTCCCGGCTTCCTGCTCGTCGGCAGCGGCATGGCGTTGCTGGTCTTCGGCATGGATTCGGTCGCTGCCAAAGATGCGACCGCAAGCAGCATGGCGCTGGAGCTCGGCCTGGCGATCATCATCCTGACGGTTGCCGCCTTCTACTGCCTGCGCGCCCGCAATCCGCTGCTCGACCTCAAGCTGTTGCGCATTCGCACCTTCCGGATCAGCTTCCTCACCGGCGGCGGTCTCGACACGATCGGTCTGAGCTCGGTGGTCTTCCTCCTGCCGCTGATGTTCCAGCTCGGCTTCGGCATGAGTGCAGTGCAGGCCGGATCGCTGACTTTCGTCGCCGCGATCGGCTCGTTGATGATGCGCTTCTTCATGCCGCGCCTTTTGAACCGCTTTGGCTTCAGGCGCGTGCTGGTCACCAACACGCCGATCGTCGCCCTGTTGGTCGCGGGCTTTGCCCTGATGCACGAAAGCCTGCCGGCCTGGATTGTGCTGGCCTATATTTTTGCCTTCGGCGTCTTCCGCTCCGTGCAATGGGCCTCGACCGGTAATCTTTCCTATTCGGATATCGCGCCGGAGCAGCTCGCACGCTTCAGCGCACTCTATTACATCCTGTGGCAGCTTGCGGTGGCGATCAGCGTCGGCCTCGCGGCGGCACTGCTGTCGCTGCTTGCCGGCGGCGGCAAGGCCAGCATCAACGACTACCGCATCCTGTTCGTCATCGAAGGGCTGATCACCCTTTGCGCGCTGTCGGCCTATCTGAGGCTGACGCCGCAGGACGGCGCCCATGTCAGCGGTCATGGCGCCCATATGAGCACCGACTAACACCTCCGCCGACGCTATTCCGCGAACCTCACCCAATCCTCGATCGGCGCGCGGTCGGTGCGGAACTCGTTCTCGGGCTTCGACGTGTCCTCGAAGCCGAGCGCCATGCCGCAGACGACGATCTCTTCGTCGGGAATATCGAGCACCGGCCTGATCTGCCTGTGATAGGGCGCGAAGGCCGCCTGCGGACAGGTATGCAGCCCCCTGCCCCGAGCCGCCACCATGATATTCTGCAGGAACATGCCGTAGTCGATCCACGAGCCCTGGTTCAGTCTCCGGTCGATCGTGAAGATCATGCCGACCGGCGCGTCGAAGAAGATGAAGTTGCGGTCGTGCTGAGCCCGCATCTTGTCGACCTCGCGCCGGCCGATGCCCAGCGCGCCATAAAGGCCGAAGCCGTTGGCGCGGCGACGCGTGAGATAAGGCTCGAAGAATTGGTCGGGATAGTAGCGGTACTCGTCCCACTCGGCTTTTTCGGCGCGGATGCCCGAGTTGAGGATGGCATCGCTGATGCGCTGCTTGACCTCGCCCTTGGTGACATAGACGCGCCACGGCTGCATGTTGGTGCCGGACGGCGCGCGCGCGGCGACCGCCAGGATCGCGCGGATCGAGTCATCATCGACCATATCGGGCAGGAAGGCGCGCACCGACCGGCGCGATATGATCGCCTCGTCGACAATCTCCGCATCCGATGCGATCCGGATGTTCTTCTCAAGCATGGGCCGTCCCTTTAGGCATGGCCGGAAACCCGCAACCCGATTTCCCCAACGACCATCCGCAGACTATAAGCTAAACTGGTCCCCGACCGGACGCCCCACTCGCCGCTCGTGGGCGAGCCTTTGCATCAACCGCCGAAATCGCGCAAGCAAATCTTGTGGCCCATGAAAATCCTCTTGATTTTTTCACCGGTTTGCTCTCTCATGAAATTTATCAAGATTTTTTCACGAGAAACATTTGACCCCGGCCGCAACCAAATCGGAGCAGGACAATGGCGACCGGCTGCTGGCCGGCGACATCCGTGCGCTTCGCAAGGCGCGCGGCCTCACGCTCGCTGAAATTGCGCTCAAGCTGGGCCGCTCGGTCGGCTGGGTCAGCCAAGTCGAGCGTGGTCTCTCGATCCCCTCGCTCGGCGACCTCAGGGCATTTGCCAACCTCTTCGGCGTATCGATCAGCCTGTTCTTCAGCCATGACGTGCCTGTCGAAGAGGAGCGCGGCGTGATCGTGCGCGCCGGCCGCCGCCGTGTGCTTGGCACAAGTGAATCGGGCCTGGTGGAGGAGCTTCTGTCACCCGATCTCGGCGGTAGCTTCGAGATGGTGCGCTCTGTGTTCGCCCCCGGCGCGGAAATGAAGACAGCCGCGCTGCGGCCGACCGAGGAGGCCGGATACATCGCCTCCGGATTGTTCGACATCGAGATAGCGGGCGTCTGGCATCGGCTTGGCGAAGGCGACTCGTTCCGCTTCGAGGGCAAAACCTACCGCTGGCGCAATCCAGGCGCCGAGCCGGCGGTCGTCATCTGGGTGGTTTCACCGCCGGTATATTGACCAATGCATGCCGCCCAAAAGAGTTCAGCGGTTTTGGGACAACGGCATGCATCAAACAAAAATCAAAGCGCGACAAGGCGCGCTTTGAACTGGGAGGAAAAGCATGGCCGGTTTGCCGACCACGGCGCGCGTGGTGATCATCGGAGGCGGTGTCGTCGGCACCTCCTCGCTCTACCATCTTTGCAAAGCGGGCTGGACCGACTGCGTACTGCTGGAAAAGAACGAGCTGACCTCCGGCTCGACCTGGCATGCCGCCGGCAACGTGCCGACCTTCTCCTCGTCATGGTCGCTGATGAACATGCAGCGCTATTCGACCGAGCTCTACCGGGGCCTCGCCGACGCGGTCGACTATCCGATGAACTACCATGTCACCGGCTCGCTCCGGCTTGCCCACAGCAGGGAGCGCATGCAGGAATTCCAGCGCGCCAAGGGCATGGGCCGCTACCAAGGGATGGACATCGACGTCGTCGGCCTCGACGAGATCAAGCGCCGCTATCCCTTCATCGAGACGCATGAGCTCAAGGGCGCGCTCTACGACCCGAGCGACGGCGACATCGATCCCGCGCAGTTGACACAGGCGCTCGCCAAGGGCGCGCGCGACATGGGCGCCAAAATCATCCGCTTCTGTCCGGTCACCGGCGTCCGCCGCGAGAACGAGGAATGGGTGATCGCGACGCCGCAAGGCGAAATCCGCTGCGAGATCGTCATCAACGCGGCCGGCTACCGCGCCGCCGAGGTTGGAAAAATGTTCGGCCGCGAAGTGCCGATGATGGTGATGAGCCATCAGTACATCCTGTTCGAGGAAATTCCCGAACTCGCCGCATGGTCGAAGGAGCAGGGAAAGAAACTGCCGCTGCTGCGCGACGTCGATACGTCCTATTACCTGCGCCAGGAAAAGAGCGGCATGAATCTCGGCCCCTATGAGCGCAACTGCCGCGCGCATTGGGCGACCCATAACGATCCGATGCCGGAGGATTTTTCCTTCCAGCTCTTCCCCGACGATCTCGACCGTCTCGAGCACTACCTGGCCGACGCCGTCGCACGCGTGCCGATCCTCGGCACGGCGGGCCTGTCGAAAGTTATCAACGGACCGATCCCTTACGCACCGGACGGCAACCCCCTGATCGGCCCGATGCCCGGCGTGCCGAACGCCTTCGAGGCCTGCGTCTTCACCTTCGGCATCGCGCAAGGGGGCGGCGCCGGCAAGGTGCTGGCCGAATGGGTGACCGAGGGCCAGACGGAATGGGACATGTGGTCCTGCGATCCGCGCCGCTTCACGTCATTCGCGTCCGCGCCGGATTATTGCGTTGCCAAGGGCATGGAGATCTACGGCAACGAGTATGCCATCCAGTTCCCCCGCCATGCCTGGCCGGAGGGGCGCAATCGCAAGCTGTCGGCGCTGCACGATCGCACCAAGTCGCTGGGTGGCCAGTTCGACGCCTATAATGGCTGGGAGCGCGCGACATGGTACGCGCAGCCCGGTGACGACACGTCCGAGGAAGCGACGCTGACCTTCCGCCGCGACGGACCCTGGCAGAAGCGGGTGCGCGAGGAATGCCTTGCCGTGCGCGACGCTGCCGGCATCCTCGACCTGCCTGGCTTCTCACGCTTCAACCTCGAAGGCCCGGGCGCCGCCGACTGGCTAGCGCTGCAAGTCACCGGCCTCGTGCCGAAGCCCGGCCGCATCGGCCTGGTCTACTTCGCCGACGACAAGGGTCGCATCGTCACCGAAATGTCGGTCGTGTGCCACGGCGAAGACCGGATGACGCTGATCACCGCGGCCGTTGCACAGTGGCACGACTTCGAATGGCTGCGATCGCGCATGCCCAGGAACGCGGCCTTCACGCAGACCGATCATACGGAAGAGTATTCCACGCAGATCCTTGCCGGCCCGAATTCGCGCGACATTCTTGCCGAGATATGCGCCGCCGACCTGACGCTTCCCTGGTTGACGCATCAGGACACGATTATCGCCGGACGCCGGGCGAAGCTGGTGCGCGTCTCCTTCGCCGGCGAACTTGGCTGGGAGATCCACACCAGGGTTACTGACACCCCAACCGTCTTCGAGCCTGTCTGGACCGCCGGCTTGAGACACGGCCTGAAGCCCTTCGGCATGTATGCGCTGGATTCGCTGCGGCTGGAAAAGGGCTACCGCGCCTGGAAGGGTGATCTTTCGACCGACTATTCGATCCTGCAGGGCGGGCTGGAGCGCTTCGTCAAATGGGACAAGCCCGACTTCCGCGGCAAGGCGGCGCTGCTCAACGAGAAGCAGCAGGGCGTCAAGAAGCGCTTCGTCACGCTGGTCGTCGAAAATCCTGGCGACTGCGATGCGCCCTATATGTCGACGCTCTGGCATGACGGCAGGATCGTCGGCGAGACCACCTCTGGCGGCTGGGGCCACCGCGTCGGCAAGTCGATCGCGCTCGGCATGCTGCGCACGGATCTCACCGAGCCGGGCACCGCGATCGAAGTCGAGATTTTTGGCGATCGCTTCAAAGCCGTCGTGCAGAACGACGAGCCACTTTGGGATCCGAAGAACGAGAGGTTGAGAGCCTGATGCCAAAACCATCAAAGCGCATTACCGGCATCGTGCCTTCCGGCAAGGACGGCTGGGAAGTCCATTTCGCCGCCTGGACGCGCAAACAGGCCGGCGAGGACATCATCGTGCTGTCGGTCGGCGATCATGACTTCGACACACCTTCTGAGACGATCGAGGCCTGCGTCAACGCGGTGCGTGGCAGCAACCATCACTATACGCCGCTGCCCGGCCTGCTGCGCCTGCGCAAGGCGATGGCGGCAGCCGCGACGGCTTGCACAGGCGTCCTGACCGAGCCCGACGAGGTCATCGCCACGCCGGGCGGCCAGGCAGCACTTTATGCCGCCGTGCAGGGTGTGCTCGACCCGGGCGATCACGCCATCGTCGTCGCGCCCTATTACGCCACCTACCCCAACACCTTCAGCGCCGCCGGCGCCAGCTTCACCGTCGTTGAGACGCCGGCCGAGGGCGGGTTCCAACCCCGTGCCGACATGATCCGCGCGGCGCTGAAGCCCAACACTCGCGCCATCCTGATCAACACGCCGAACAACCCGACGGGTGCTGTCTATTCGCGCGAACGGCTCGAACAGCTCGCCGACATCTGCAAGGAGCACGATCTCTGGCTGCTGTCGGACGAGGTCTACTGGACGCTCGGCGGCGGCGAACATATCTCGCCGCGCTCGCTGCCCGGCATGGCCGAGCGCACGCTGGTCATCAACTCAATGTCGAAGAGCCATGGCATGACCGGCTGGCGCATGGGCTGGCTGACCGGGCCGAAGGCGATGATCGCGCTGATGACCGATCTCAATCTGGTGACGACCTACGGCCTGCCGGCCTTCATCTCGATCGCCTGCGCCGAAGCGCTCGAAAACCACTACGGCGTGAAGGACATTGCCGAGCGCTACGCCGCCCGCCGCACCGTCTTCCTCGATGCCATACGTGGCGCCAACGAGGTCACCGTGCGCGGCTCCGAAGGCGGCATGTACGTCATGCTCGATGTTTCCGCCGTCGAGCCCGACGACGAGAAATTCGCCTGGGCGCTGCTCGACCAGGAAAAGGTCGGCGTGATGCCCGGCTCGAGCTTCGGCGAAGCCGCCGCCGGTCACATCCGCATCAGCCTCTGCCAGCCTGAGCCAATCCTGAAGGAAGCAGCGCTTCGCGTGCGCCGCTTCGCTTCCAACTATCGCCGTGAGGCGGCATGACCAGGACCATCCCCAGCAAGGCCATTCCCAACAAGGCGAGGGCCGTGATCATCGGCGGCGGCGTCTCCGGCTGCTCGGTCGCCTATCACCTGGCCAAGCTCGGCTGGACCGACATCGTGCTGCTCGAACGCAAGCAGCTCACCTCAGGCACCACCTGGCATGCTGCCGGCCTGATCGGCCAGTTGCGCGCCTCGCAGAACATGACGCGGCTGGCGAAATATTCGGCCGACCTCTACGTCAAGCTCGAAGCCGAGACCGATGTCGGCACCGGCATGCGCCAGGTCGGCTCGATTACCGTCGCGCTGACCGAGGAGCGCAAGCACGAAATCTACCGGCAGGCCTCTCTGGCCCGTGCTTTCGATGTCGACGTGCGCGAGATTTCGCCGAGCGAAGTCAAGGAGATGTATCCGCATCTCAACGTGTCCGACGTGGTCGGCGCCGTTCATTTGCCGCTCGACGGTCAGTGCGATCCGGCCAACATCGCGATGGCACTCGCCAAGGGCGCGCGCCAGCGCGGCGCGACGATCATCGAGAACGTGAAGGTCACCAAGGTCCACACGAAGAACGGCCGCGTCTCGGGCGTCTCCTGGGCGCAGGGCGAGGACCAGGGCACCATCGAAACCGACATCGTCGTCAACTGCGCCGGAATGTGGGCGCGCGAGCTTGGACGGCAGAACGGCGTCACCATCCCGCTGCACGCCTGCGAGCATTTCTATCTCGTCACCGAGCCGATCCCCGGGCTTACCCGCCTGCCGGTGCTGCGCGTGCCGGACGAGTGCGCCTATTACAAGGAGGACGCCGGCAAGATGATGCTCGGCGCCTTCGAGCCGGTGGCGAAACCCTGGGGCATGGACGGCATCCGCGAGGATTTCTGCTTCGACCAGTTGCCCGAGGACATGGACCATTTCGAACCGATCCTCGAAATGGGCGTCAACCGCATGCCGATGCTGGGCACCGCCGGCATCCACACCTTCTTCAACGGCCCGGAAAGCTTCACGCCCGACGACCGCTACTATCTCGGTGAGGCGCCGGAACTCGCAGGCTACTGGATGGCGACCGGCTACAATTCGATCGGCATCGTTTCATCAGGCGGCGCCGGCATGGCGCTGGCGCAATGGATCAATGATGGCGAGGCACCTTTCGACCTCTGGGAAGTCGACATTCGCCGCGCCCAGCCGTTCCAGAAGAACCGCCTCTACCTCAAGGAGCGCGTCTCCGAAACGCTCGGTCTGCTCTATGCCGACCATTTCCCCTATCGCCAGATGGCGACCTCGCGCGGCGTGCGCCGCTCGCCTCTGCACGAGCATCTGAAGGCGCGCGGCGCCGTCTTCGGCGAAGTCGCCGGCTGGGAGCGCGCCAACTGGTTCGCCCGTGAAGGCCAGGAGCGCGAATATCGCTATTCCTGGAGGCGGCAGAACTGGTTCGACAACCAGCGCGAAGAGCATCTCGCGATCCGCAACGGCGTCGGCCTGTTCGACATGACCTCCTTCGGCAAGGTCCGCGTCGAAGGCCGGGACGCCTGTGCGTTCCTGCAACGGCTCTGCGCCAACGACATGGACGTGGCGCCGGGCAAGATCGTCTACACGCAGATGCTCAACGCCAAGGGCGGCATCGAGAGCGATCTCACCGTGACGCGGCTGTCCGAGACGGCCTATTTCCTCGTCGTGCCGGGCGCTACCTTGCAGCGCGATCTTGCCTGGCTGCGCAGGCATGTCGCCGACGAGTTCGTCGTCATCACCGACGTGACCGCGGCCGAAGCCGTGATCTGCCTGATGGGGCCGGAGGCACGAAAACTGATCCGGAAGGTCAGCCCGAACGACTTCTCCAACGAGGCCAACCCGTTCGGCACTTTTCGGGAGATCGAGATCGGCATGGGCCTCGCCCGCGCCCACCGCGTCACCTATGTCGGCGAGCTTGGCTGGGAGCTCTACGTTTCGACCGAACAGGCTGCCCATGTCTTCGAGGCGATCGCCGAAGCCGGCGCGGATGTCGGCCTGAAGTTGTGCGGCCTGCATACGCTTGATTCCTGCCGTATCGAAAAGGCCTTCCGCCATTTCGGCCACGACATCACCGACGAGGACAACGTGCTGGAAGCCGGCCTTGGCTTCGCCGTGAAAACGAGCAAAGCCGACTTCATTGGCCGCGACGCCGTGCTCAGGAAAAAGGAGACCGGACTCAACCGCCGGCTGGTGCAGTTCCGCCTTAAGGACCCTCAGCCTCTTCTCTTCCACAACGAAGCGATCCTGCGCGACGGCAAGATCGTCGGCCCGATCACTTCCGGCAATTACGGCCACCATCTCGGCGGCGCGATCGGCCTCGGCTATGTGCCGTGCCAGGGCGAGAGCGAGGCGGATGTGCTCGCCTCATCCTATGAGATCGAGATCGCGGGTGAGCGCTTCGCCGCCGAAGCATCTCTGAAGCCGATGTACGATCCGAAGGCGGAACGGGTGAAGATGTAGCACAGCGTCACCTTCTCCCCTTGTGGGAGAAGGTGTCGCCGAAGGCGACGGATGAGGGGTGTTCCAGGAAACGCCAGCGTCTCACTCCGCTGGAACACCCCTCATCCGTCTCGGCGCTATGCGCCGATCCACCTTCTCCCACAAGGGGAGAAGGAGAAGTCCGCCGCTCAAAACCTCTCCAACCTCGCCCTTATCTTCGCCAGAAAAGCAGCCCGGCTCGTCGGCGTCGAGGAATCCATCAGATAGTGCGCGAGAAAAAATGTCTTGCAGCGCGTGGCGCAGAGTGCCCGCATGCCGCGCAGGATGGTCTTGCGCCCCGGCTGGCCGACGACGACGCTCCACCAGGTCGGCGCGCCGCAGGTGGTTATGACGCCGACCTTGGTGACATGCGTCATCAGCGACTTGATGCGGCCCTTCCCGGCCGGCAGCTGGAAGGCGATGTCGGTTGCCCACACGCGATCGAACCAACCCTTCAGCATCGCCGGCAAACCGTACCACCAGGTCGGGTAGATGAAGAGGATCGCCTGGGCCCAGTTGAGCAATTCGAAATGCGGCTTCAGCGCCGGATCCTGAGGCGCGCGGTCGTTGTAGAAGCGCCGCTCTTCGCAGCTCATCACAGGGTCGAATTTCTCGGCATAGAGGTCGAGCAGCCGCACCTCCCAGCCTCTTCGCGTCAGCACCTCCACGGCGGTGTCGCGGATCGCGGCGCAAAAGCTCTCCGGCACCGGATGGCAGTAGACCACCAGCGCGCGCATCAGAAGCTGTCCATGCTGGCCGCGACCTTGGCCATGAAGGCCTGTCGCGTCTGGTCCGAAGACAAGTTCATCGAATAATGCGCGAGATAGGTCACAGGCGCGCCCGGCTTCACCGTGGCGCGCAGCATGCGCTTGATCAGCTTGCGCGGTGGATCGCCCATCAGCATGGCGCGGAACCGGCTGCCGCCATAGGTGGTGACCGCCGCCACCTTGCCTATGTTGTGCAGCGACGGCTGGACCTTGCCATTGATCAATTTGAACGACACGCCAGGCAGGAAGACGCGATCGAAGAAGCCCTTCAGGATCGCTGGAAAGCCGTAGTTCCACACCGGATAGGAAAGCACCAGCGCTTGGGCTTTCTGAAGCCTTTCCACGTAGCCGGCCGCAGCATCGTCGGGTTCGCGCGGGTCGTGGTAGCCGAGCCGCTCGGCGCGCGTCAGCCGCGGGTCGAAATCCTCGGCGTAGAGATCGCAATCGTCGACCGCATGGCCCGCCACGGACAGCCGCTCGACGATCGTCCGGTGCAGGCCGGCATTGAAGCTGGTCTCCACCGGATGGGCGTAGAGCACGAGGACTTTCATCACCCTGCCCTTTGCAAGCCTTTGAACAGGAACGTCCGGCCGGAGCGATAATCATAGTCAGGATTTTCCCAGGCGATCATCTTGCCGGGGTTGAGCAGGCCTTGCGGATCGGTCTCGCGCTTGAAGGCAAGCTGGATCTCGTCGGTCTGCTTCATGCCGCCCTCTTCCAGCGTGTAGCGATGCGGGTTGAATATCGGACAGCCATTTTCCTCATGCAGGCGGATGATCTCGTCGAGCCGCGCCGCGGTGGTGAACTTGACCAGCGGCAAGCCGAAGCAGGTGATGTTGCCGTCGAGCCGCACGAATTCCAGATGCGAGAACACCTCGCCCGGAAACATCGCGTCCATCTTCTCGACCAGGGCCAGCTGGTTGGGAAACGGGTAGAGCGACTGCAGGTAGGTGATCGACGGATCGACGCGCAGTGCCCTCAGCGTCGTGTGGTTCCAGGCAAGCTCGTAGGCCGGCGGCAGGCCTTTCTTATCCTCATCCGTCGCGGTTGCCGCATTGAAGATGACCTCGCCGACGGCGCGTCGGGTGAAGGCCAGAAAGGCGTCGAGCCCGTGCTTCGCGACCATGACGACGCAGATGCTCTGCCCTTCGCTCAGGAACTTTTGGTGGCGCTTGAAATAGAGCTGCGGCACCGGTGCCGCGATCGGCGTGATCAGCTTGGTCAGGATGCCGTCCTGGCAGGCAAGCGCGTTGCCGTAACGGGCGGCCCCCATGAAGGTGTCGAAGCCGACGATGACGTCGACCCATTCATAGGCGGCGGTCAGCGGCATCTCGACCTCGGTGATGATGCCGTTGGTGCCGTAGGCATGCGTGACCTTGTGCAGGTCCTCGCCGGTGAGCTCGAGCGCCTTCGGTTCGCCCTCCATGGTCACGACGCGCAGACGCAGCACATTGCCGAAATCGCGCAAGCCCCCGAAATTGATCGAGCCGACGCCGCCCGAACCGCCGGCGATGAAGCCGCCGATGGAGGCGGTGTTGTAGGTCGATGGCGAAAGCCTCAGCTCCTGCCCGGAATGCGCCCGCGTCGCCTTGTCGATCTCGGCCAGCACAGCGCCTGGCCCGGTCACCACGCGTCCCGGCGCGATCGATTTGATCTCGTTCATCTCGGCGAGGTTGAGCACCACGCCGCCCGATAGCGGCATGGCCTGCCCGTAATTGCCGGTGCCGCTGCCGCGCGGCGTCACCGGAACACCGTGCCTGTGGCAGGCTGCAAGCACGCGGATGACCTCGTCCTCGTTCTTCGGCGTGACGATCAGGTCGCCAGTGATGTGGTCGAGCTGCGCCTTCAGCACCGGGCTGTACCAGTAGAAGTCGCGGCTCTTCTGCTGGACGATGGCCGGATGGTCGTCGACCTTGATCCCATCGAGATCGCGCTTCAACGCTGCGATATCCATCATCCCACCATCAATTCGTCGAGTTCGGCATAATCGGGCAGTTTGCGTTCGATCGCCCTGCCCTCGCGCACCACGATGCGATCCGATTCGGGCCGCGACAGCAATTCGGTCCAGCTCCGTCCCTTGAAGACGATGAAGTCGGCGCTGCCGCCTGTGGCTAGTGTGCCGGCGCCCTCAAGCCGCATCACTTCGGCCGGTGTTGCCGCCACGGCTCGCGGCCAATCGCCGACCGGATGGTCGAAATGCAGGATGCGCGTTGCCATGCGGTAGACTTCCAACATGTCGAGATCGCCATAGGCGTAGAACGGGTCGCGCGTGTTGTCGGAAGCGACCGCCACCTTGATGCCGCGCGCCCTCATCTCATGCAGCAGCGTCACGCCACGCCAGCGCGGCGTCGTTTCGTTGTTGCGGCGATCCTGCAGATAGAGATTGCACATAGGCAGCGACACCACGGCGAGCCGTGCCTTCGCCACCTTGTCAAGCGTGTCGAGCACCTCGAGGTCCGGCTGGCGCGAGAGCGAACAGCAGTGGCCGACCAGGATGTTGCCCTCAAAACCGTTCCATAGCGAGGCCTCGGCGATCTTCTTCAACGAGATGGCCGCGACGTCGTCGGTCTCGTCGGCATGGAAATCGAGATCGAGCCCGTGCTTGATCGCCTGCGCGAAAACCTGGTCGAGCAGTTCCTCTAGATCGGGCACCATATAGGTGACGACGCCAAGCACGCCCTTGGCAGCGGCGACGCGCTTCGCCAGCCGCTCGAACCAGGCCTTGTCGCGCACACCCTCGATGCCGAGCAGGCAGGCGGCCTGCAAGTCGATGCGCCCGCGCCATTTTTCCCGCATCGCCTCGAACACAGGCCATGAGATTTCCTCCTGCGGCGGCACGCTGTCGAGATGCGTGCGCAAGGCCTTGGTGCCGTGCGCGTAGGCTGAACGCAGCGAGAAATCCATGCGCCGCGCGACGTCCTCCGCGCTCCAGCGCGCGGTCCGGTCGGCACCGGTGGCGTTGAGCGCCCCCATGAAGGTGCCGTCGGGATTGGGTTTTCGCGGCCAGATATGGCCCTTGTCGATATGGGTGTGGCAGTCGACAAAGCACGGCAGCACGATGCGGCCAGCAAGGTCGATCGCATCGGCCTGCGCCTTCGATTTGCCATGTGTCGCAATGCTGGAAATCTTGCCATCGGCGATGGTGATGTCGGCAAGCGCGAAACCATCCGGGTCGAAAGCAGCTGCAAGACCAGGCGTGAGCGATCGATGAAGCCGAACGTTAGCCAGGCGATAAGAACCAGAGGTTGGTATCAAGGCCTGCCCTCCTCTGTCCTATGCAACACCGTTCCCCAAAGGGGTCGGTTGGATCGGAGACACGGCGAACGGCCGTGCGGAGACATCCGCACGCCTGTTCGCTGTGTAACCAGGCCCTCACTGTTCTCAATCACGTCTCCCACCTAGCGCTCCTGCTTCAGCGCGCTCTCGTGCCAGCGGCGCAGGATGAGATGCGACACCAGCGACAGCACCAGGAAGATCAGGATGCCTGTTAGCGAGATCAGGATCAGCGCCGCGAACAGGCGTGGCGCGTTGAGCCGATAGCCGGCCTCGATGATGCGTGAGGCGAGCCCGGATGACTGCCCCTCCGCGCCGGCGACGAATTCGGCCACGACCGCGCCGATCAGCGACAAGCCGCCGGCGATCTTCAGTCCACCGAGGAAATAGGGCATCGCCGCCGGCAGTCGCAGATAGCGCAATTGCTGCCAGCGCGTCGCGCCGTTGAGCTTGAACATGTCGCGTAAGTTTCGGTCGACAGAATTCAGCCCGAGCGTGGTGTTGGAGAGGATCGGGAAGAAGGCGACGATCCAGGCGCACAGCAGCAGTTTGACCGTCTGGTTGTTCACATAGATGTTGATCAGCGGGAAGATGGCGACGATCGGCGTCACCTGCAGCACGATGGCGAAGGGGAAGAACGACATCTCCACCCATTTCGACTGCGCGAACAGCACCGCCAGCCCGACGCCGCCGATGACCGCGAGCAGCAGGCTGAGGAAGGTGATCCTGAGCGTCACCAGCAGCGAGGAGAACAGCAAACCGGCATCGCTATGCAGCGTCTGCAGCACCACGCCAGGGCGCGGCAGGATATATTGCGGGATCTCGTTCCAGACGCAGATGCGGTCCCACAGCACGATCGCCAGCACCATGATCGCCAGCGGCAGCACCCATTTGCCGATCCGCTCCAATCGCTCCTGACGAGCGCGGCGCGCCTCTTCCGGATCGAGCTTCAACGTGGCGTCTTCAATGGCCGTCATGGTGCGGTCCGGCGGTTGAGTTGATGGCATTCACCAGCACGTCCGAGGCCTGCCGGCAAAGTGCCGCGTAGTCGGGCGAGGTACGGAACACTTCGTCGCGCGGATAAGGCGCATCGACCGGGAGTTCGCCAAAGACACGGCCCGGACGCGCGGCCATGACGACGATGCGGCTCGAAAGGAACACGCTTTCGAACACGCTGTGGGTGACGAAGACAACGGTAAACCGCTCGTCCTGCCAAAGCTCCAGAAGATCGTTATTGAGCTTGAAGCGGGTGATCTCGTCGAGCGCGGCGAAGGGCTCGTCCATCAGCAGGATGCGCGGCTTCGTCACCATGGCGCGCGCAATCGAGACGCGCATCTTCATGCCGCCGGAAAGCTCGCGCGGCACGGCGTTCTCGAAGCCGGTGAGATGGACGCGCGACAGCATCGCCATCACGGCAGGCTGCGCCTTGGCGCGCGACACGCCCTTCAGCCTGAGCGGCAGCCAGACATTGTCGAAGACGCTGGCCCAAGGCAGCAGCGTCGGCTCCTGGAAGACGAAGCCGATATTCGAGCGGTCGATGGCACCTCGCCAGTCGAGCTGGCCGGAGGTCGGCGTCGACAGGCCGGCGATCAGCCGCAGCGCCGTCGACTTGCCGCAGCCGGACGGGCCGAGCAGGCTGAGGAAATCGCCTTCGCGGATGACGAGATCCACCTTGCTCAGCGCCGTCACGCCGTTCGAAAAGACCTTGCCGACACCGCGCAACGACAGCAGCATCGGGGTTTCGCCCGATGCCGCCGGCGTCTTCGCCACTTTTTCCTGAATCATGTCAGGCAGGCCGCCTTACTTCTTCAGCTCCAGCCCGACACCCTTGTTGATGAAGGCCAACGTGTAGGCCTTCTTGATGTCGATACCCGGCTGCGCGACCTTGGCCTTGACCATCTTGTCGTAGAAGCTCTGGATGCGGGCTTCGTTCATGGTGCCGATGCCGAGCTTTTCCGAGTCGCCGGAATCGACGACGCCGAACTTCTTCATCTGCTCGATCGAGAAGGCGATCTGCTCATCCGTCATGTCCGGATTGTCCTTCTTGATCATGTCGTTGGCGGCCTTGTTGTCGCCGTAGAGGTATTTGTACCAGCCCTTGGCCGAGCCATCGACGAAGCACTGGACGACCTCCGGCCGCTTGTCGATCGTGTCCTGCATCACCTCGACGGTCGTCGCATAGGTGTCCCAGCCATAGTCGGCGAGCAGGAACTGGTTCGGCACGAAGCCGCCCTGCTTCCGCACGGCAAACGGCTCGGAGGTCACATAGCCTTGCTGGATCGATTTCTTGTTGGCGATGAAGGGCGCCGGATTGAACGTATAGGGCACGCGCTTGGCGGCATCGTAGCCGAGGTCGGTGACCATCCACTGGAAGAAGGTCTGCGCGCCCTCGTCGCCCATGATGTACTTGTCGGCGTTCTTGAGGTCCTCCCACTTGTCCAGCCCCTGCCCCGGCCGGGACATGATAACCTGCGGGTCCTTCTGGAAGTCGGACGCGACGACACGCATCGGAATGCCCTGCTGCACGGCGTCGAAGGCCGAGAGCAGATTGCCGCCCATGTAGAAATCGATCTTGCCGGCCAGCAGCATCGGCCGGCCACTGACCTGGGGGCCGCCCTGCATGATGGTGACGTCGAGGCCGCAGGCGGCGTAGGTGCCGTCGGCCACGGCCTGATAGTAGCCGCCATGCTCCGGCTCGGCCAGCCAGTTGGTGCCGAACGTCACCTTCTCGTTCGCAGCCGCACCCAGCGTGCTGGCAGCAAGCAGGGCGGCAGCGCCCGCCAGGATCTTTTCTTTTCCGACCATAAACATCACCCTCTCTTGGCTCCGGCGCGCTGCGCGCTGGGCTCGACACCATTTGTTCAAGAAGCAAGACATATGCCACCGCCTGGGCCGCCTGCTTGCGCGGCAGTCATTGCCTAAACCGGAAGGGGTCATGCTGTGCGCGAGGCATCGTGCCTATTTTTTGGACGCCTGTCCATAATCGCTCCTGGCGGCATGCACGGCGTCTTGAATGTTTCCTGAATACGCCACTAGGCTGTCCACGGACAGGAGAATGCCATGCTCAAATACCTCGCCCCCAAGTCGATCAAGCCCCCTTTCGCCCGCTACAGTCAGGGCGTCGAAGTACCCGCCGGAAAGCGCCTGGTGCTTTGCTCGGGCCAATTGGGCATCGGCCCGGACGATGCCGTGCCGGAGGGTGCCGGGGCACAGACGGAGCTCTGCTTCAAGAACATCGCCGCGATTCTGAGCGAAGCCGGCCTGACGCTGAACGACATCGTGCGCATCAACGCCTTCGTCACCGACCGCGCCCACCTGCAGCCCTACATGGACGTTCGCAACCGCCTGTTTTCCGATCCGGCGCCGGCCTCGACGCTGGTGATCGTCTCCGGTTTCGCGCGCCCGGAATTCAAGGTCGAAGTGGAAGTTCTGGCAGCAGGCTAGCTGTTGCCCGCAGCCGCGAGGCGCCTTAGACCATCCCCACTAGACCATCGGGAGACGAAAAGTGACGACAAGACGCGTGTGGTGGGGCGACTACCGGACGACTGAATACGCCTCGATCGACGCCGAAGCGACCATCGCCGTGCTGCCGGTCGCGGCGATCGAGCAGCATGGCCCGCATCTGCCGGTCTCGACCGATACCTCGATCATGATGGGCATGCTGGAGACAGTGATCGCGCGCCTGCCCGACGATCTCGACATCCGCATCCTGCCCGTGCAGGCGGTCGGCAAGTCGAACGAGCACCTGCATGCGCCGGGAACGCTCACTTTGCCCGCCACCACTCTGGTCGACGCCTGGACCGAGCTTGGCCTGTCGGTCGCCCGCGCCGGGGTCAGAAAACTGATCGTCGTCAATTCGCACGGCGGCAATGAAGAGATCATGGGCATCATTTCGCGCGAATTGCGCGTGCGCGCAAAGATGCTGTCGGTGAAGACGAGCTGGCAGCGCTTCGGCCGCCCGGCCGGCATGTATACCGAGCTCGAGGACCGTCACGGCATCCATGGCGGCGACGTCGAGACCTCGCTGATGCTGCACTTCCGGCCCGACCTCGTCGACATGAGCAAGGCGGACAATTTCGTTTCGAATGTCGGCCGCGCCGAAAAGGAATTCGCCCTGCTGCGTCACACCGGCACGCACGCCTTCGCCTGGATCGCCGGCGACCTCAATCCGAACGGCGTGGTTGGCGATGCCTCGATCGCCACGGCCGAGAAGGGCCGCCTGACGGCGGAAATGCAGGCCGACGGTTTTATCAGCCTGGTCAAGGATGTGCGTAAGGCGAAGCTTGCCGACTGGCTGTCGTAGCGGGGCGGCCGCGTTGACCTAAGCTTCAATCTCCAATTCGAAGGGGATACCTTCGAAGGCGTCGGCGCCGCGGCCGATCGCCTCGATCGCCGCGATCATGCGGCCGTCGCGCTGAAGCAGCATGTCGGCGACGGCGATCAGCCGCGGATTGGGTGTCGCCGTGGGCGAGAGAAAGCGCAGCGTCTTGGCGAGTTCCATCTCGTCGCGCCTGGGCGCCAGCGCCGCTGCGATGATGTAGGCCGACGCGGTCGAGCGGCTGACACCGGCATAGCAATGCACCACCAGCGGCTTCACGCGGTCCCAGCGATAGGCGAAGTCGAGCAAAGCGCGGACATGCTCCTCGCCGGGCATGGTCATGCCTTCCTGCGCCACGGCAATGTCGTGCATGACGAGGTGCAAATGGTTTTCCGCCAGGATCGAGGCCGGGCGGATCACTTCGGTGCCGGCGGCAAGCAGCGAAAGCAACCGTTGCGCACCGGTCCTTGCCACGGTTTGGTCGACCTTCGACAGCGAACAGACGTGGATCATCGCCCAAACTCCCTGTTCGCATCCTCGCGCCGCGCGGCCCATGCGGCAAGGGCACTTTCAACGCGCTGCCATTCCGCCTCGTCGCTCGGCAGACCGATGCGCAGGACCTGCGGCCGCTCGGCGAAATGACGGACCAGCACGCCGCTCGAGCCAAGTGCCGAAAACAGGCTTGGCGCTTCGGGAAACGACACATAGCGGAACAGGCTGGTGCCGCCGGCGACCGGAACATCAAATCGGTCAAGCAACGCGTCGAGCCGCGCGGCATCTTGCGCCAGGCGTTGCCGCATATCGTCTTGCCACTCCGCATCCGACAAGGCGCGGATGCCATATTCGAGCGCCGGGCCGGCCACGGCCCAAGGTCCCAGTTGCGCATCCAGCCGCTCGGCCGTCAGCGCATCCGCCAGCGCGAAGCCGAGCCGAACACCCGCCAAGCCGAAGAACTTGCCGAACGAGCGCAGCACGACGATGCCGCCCGCCCCGACATCGCCGGCCAGGCTTTGCTGGGTGGGGCCGACATCCATGAAGGCCTCGTCGACGACGAGCAGGCCGCCCTTGGCGCGAAGCCGCGCGGCAAGGTCGAGCAGGCGAGCCTTTTCGACCACCCGCCCGTCCGGGTTGTTGGGATTGACCAGCACCGCAAGGCCCGCCTCGACCAGCGCATCGAAATCACTGACTTCGGCGACGGCATGGCCGGCGATGGCAGCGGCCCGGGCGTGTTCGGCATAGGTCGGGCCGAGCACCAGCGCCTTGCCGGGCCGCACCAGCGAAGCGACGCGCGGCAGCAGAATCTGCGTGCCGGGCGCCGCTGCCACATGCGCCGCCGACGGCGCGCCATAGGCCGTAGCCGCAATTTCAGCCAATTCACGCAGTTGTCCTGCCTCCGGCAATCGGGACAGGGCGGTGGCGGGCAATTCGAAAAGCGGATAGGAGTGCGGATTGATACCCGTCGAGAGGTCCACGAAAGGTTTTGGCGCATGAGGAAAAAGCGCGCTTGCGCGGCCAAGGCTGCCGCCATGATCAACCGCTGCAATCGCTCCGCTTAGAAGCTTCATGTCGATCCTGATCGCTTTCCTGTCACTCGCCGTCGAACGTGCCCTCGGCTATCCGGACTGGCTGTTCAACGCTATCGGCCATCCGGTAACCTGGATCGGCAGGCTGATATCCTTTCTCGATCGCCGGCTCAACCGCGCCACTGATTCCGACGAATTGCGTCGCCGCCGCGGCGTTCAGGCTTTGCTCGTCATTTTGCTGGTGCCCGGCGTCATCGGCCTGGCGCTGCATGTCCTGCTCTGGTTGATCTTTCCGTCGGGCCTTGTCATCGCGGCCATCCTCGGTTCTTCGCTGCTTTCGCAAAAAAGCCTCGCCGAGCATGTCGAGAACGTCGCCGACGCGCTGGAGACCGGCGGCCTGGCGCTCGGCCGCATCGCCGTTTCGCGCATCGTCGGCCGCGATCCGGAAAAGCTCGACAAGGCAGGCGTTGCGCGTGCCGCCATCGAAAGCCTGGCCGAAAACTTCTCCGACGGCATCGTCGCGCCCGCCTTCTGGACCGGCATCGGCGGCTTAGGCGGAGGTGCGGCATACAAGGCCGCCAACACCGCCGATTCGATGATCGGCCACCGCACGCCGCAATACGAGGCCTTCGGCCGGGCCGCCGCCCGCTTCGACGATTTGATCAACCTGCCCGCATCGCGGCTGACCGGCCTGCTGATCGTGCTGGCGGCCGTTCTTGTCCCGGGCGCCGATCCGCGCGGCGCCTGGCAGGTCATGCGGCGCGACGCAAGGAAGCATCGCTCCCCCAATGCCGGCTGGCCGGAAGCCGCAATGGCAGGCGCGCTTGGGCTTTCGCTCGCCGGCCCGCGCAGCTATGGCGGGGAGGTCGTCGAGGACGCCTTCATGGGTGAAGGCGGCCGCCGTGAGGCCGAAAGCACCGACATTCGCCAGGCGCTGAAACTCTACCGTGTCGCCGACTGGCTGCTGCTCGGCCTGTTCGCGGTCCTCTCGGTGATCGTGATCTATCTGACCATTTTGATCGGCGGCTAAAATTCAATTCCCTGCTGGGCTTTTACGCCGGCCGAGAAATGATGCTTGGTCTGCCCCATTTCGGTGACGAGGTCGGCCGCCTCGATGAGCAGTTGCTTGGCGTTGCGGCCGGTGACGATCACATGCAAATCGTCCCGGCGCGCTTTTAGCGCCGAGACCACCTTTTCCAGGTCGAGATAGTCGTAGCGCAGCGCGATGTTGAGCTCGTCGAGCACCACGAGGCTGATCGATGGATCGGCCATCAGCTCCAGCGCTTTCGTCCAGGCTGCCTCTGCAGCAGCGATGTCGCGCTTGAGGTCCTGGGTCTCCCAGGTGAACCCCTCGCCCATCGCATGCCAGACGACGCGGTCGCCAAAGGCGGCGAAAGCATCCTTTTCGCCGGTGTGCCATTTGCCCTTGATAAACTGAACGACGCCGACGCGTTTGCCATAGCCCAGCATCCTGAGCGCCAGGCCGAAGGCGGCTGTGGTCTTGCCTTTGCCCGGCCCGGTGTTGACGATCAAAAGCCCCTTCTCGATCGTCTTGCCGGCCACCTCGGCATCCTGCACCGCCTTGCGCTTGGCCATCTTGGCGCGATGGCGCTCGGCGTCCCCGTCGTCAATCTTCTTGTCTTCGATTTCGGCCATGTCATTTCACCTTGAGCGGCAGCCCCGCCACCATCATCAGCACGCTGTCGGCAACCGCCGCGACCTGCTGGTTGAGCCGGCCGGCGGCGTCGCGGAACCGTCGCGCCAGCGCATTGTCGGGCACGATGCCGAGCCCGACTTCGTTCGAGACCACGAACCACGGCCCTCGCGGCCGCGACAGCACATCCGCCAGCCGCCGGCATTCGGCCTCGACATCATGGTCGGCCAGCATGTGATTGGTGAGCCACAGCGTCAGGCAATCGATCAGCACAGGCTGGTGATCCGGCAAGGCCTCGATGGCGCCGAGCAGGTCGAGCGGCGCATCGACGGTGACCCAGCCTTCGCCGCGCCGCGAGCGATGCAGTGCGATGCGCTCGCGCATCTCGTCGTCATAGGCTTGCGCCGTGGCGATGTAGGCCCAGGGCGATCGATGGGCGGTCGTCAGGCTCTCGGCATGCGAGCTCTTGCCCGAGCGCGCGCCGCCCAGGACGAAGGTCAGTTTGCGATCGGAAGTTTTATTGCCGCTCGCGGCTGTCGCGCCGGTCATTCCCTGCCTTTTTCCTTGGATGAAATCCTGTCGCGGCCACAAGGCCGACGCGTCGCGACTTTAGGCAGAAGCACAATCACCCGCAAACCAAATTCCGCCGCTGCGCGGCGGGATTGCGCCACGGCTTTTACGAAGCGGCAATCCGGGCGGCGACGAGCTGCTGCAGCCGCCACAGATGCGCGTCATGGATGCCGCGCTGCTCGAGATTCCTCACCGTGTTGTAGAGATAGTCGGCGCCCGAGCCCCAATGGCCGCAGGATGTCGCTAGCCTCTCGACCACTTCCTCCTCGCTGAGCGGACCGGCATAGGTGGTGCCTTGGCGGTTGATGACGAAGGCCAGCGCCCGCAGCGGGCCTTTGTCGGTTGAAAGCTGCGACAGACGCGGCCGATAGCTCGTCGGCTTCAATGTCATCTCGCGCCGGAAAAGCTTGTCCAGCGCTTGCCTTCGGTTGCCGTCGACCAACCGGAAGGCGACGCCTTTGCACTGGCCGCCGCGATCCAGCGCCATCATCAGGCCAGGTTGCTCCTTGGTGCCGCGCCAGCGCGTCATCTTCATGCAGAAGGAGCGGTGCCAGCCGCGCGCGACGGCCACCCGTTCCTCGGTATGCTCGATCTCCGGCTTCCAGATCAGCGAGCCATAACCGAACAGCCAAAGCGGTACTGTCTCGGGAAGCTCAGCCTCGAATGCGTCGACCATCGTTCCATAGTCACTGTCATCCAGATGCGCCGCGTCGGGATCGGGTCCCGCATCCTCGACCGCGCGAAAACAACGGGCGACCAGTTCCTCAGTAAGCGACATCGTTCTTGGATACATGCGCGTGACCTTAAGGTCCTCACGCAGCCGCCACAATCGGGGAAGCCGGCAATTGACAACTCCTTTGCCCGGGTGGTGCGCGAGCGCCACGCGGGCATATCAGCCCGGATCAAAATGACTTCGGCAGATAGCGCCAGGTGACGAAGCCGCAGAAGGCGGCCAGGATGCCGAGCGTGACGAACACCGATCCCAGGCCGAAGAAGGTCAGAACAACCGAATAGACCAGCGGCGGCGTCAGTTCGGAGAAGTCGAGATAGGTGCGGTAGACCGCCGCCATCTGCGCCTTCTCGTAGGAGCGCACCGAGCGCATGAAGGCGGTCGAGCCGAGCGCGTCGAGCGCGATGGTGAAGAAGGCGCCAAAGAGCAGCAGCGCGCCGGTGAGGAGCGGCGCGGCCTCGCCGACGCCGCCCGCCGCAAACAGCACGGCCGCCATGGCGAAATAGGCGAAGGTCATGACCCGCCGTCCGCCGAAGCGCCTGCCCGCCCTGCCCCAGAAGATTGCCATGAACAAAAGCGCATTGCCGGCCGAAACCAGCAAACCGCCGGCAAGCTCGCCCTGGCCGGTGATCACCATGAACAGCGGACCATAGACGAAGAAAGTCGTCCAGAAGCAGGAGCGGCCGAAGGCGATCAGCCAGGCGAGCCGCAGCCTCGGCTGCGCGACGAAGCGGCCGATATTGGCAAGCGGATTGGCGGGGCGCGACTTGCCGGGCCGGATCGACTGGTTGTCGGACAGCCGGTAGAACCAGAACAGGCAAAGCAGCGCGAAGGCAAACACCACGACCGCGCCATGCGCGGCATAGATGCCGAAGTGGGTGTAGAGGAAGATGCCGAGCGTCGGCCCGCCCGTCCAGGCAAACATCGACCAGGCCATGCGCAGCGATTCCGCCTGCATGAAGTCGGTCTTGCGGATGTGATCCATGATGTAGAGGTTGAGCGTGATCGACAGCGCGCTCGCGCCCATGACGCGGCAAAGCATGCCGGCGATCTGTCCGGGCAGCGTGTGGGTGACGAAGAAGGCGGAGCCGATCGCCAACAGCACGCAGCCGGCGGTATAGACCCAGCGTCGCGCGAAGCGGCGGATCAGCATCGGCATGAACAGCGTGACCGAAAGACCCATCAGCGACACGATGGTATAGAGGATCGAGACGATCCGCTCGTTGTGCAGGATCTCGTAGGCCTGGATCGGGATGACGCTGGAGATCGTGGCGCGGGCGAAGGACTCCACCGCGTAGAGCGAGGCGAAGGTGCGCGCATCCGCCGGCCGCAGGGCCGGAAGCCAGATCGGATGGCGCACATGGGTGGACATCGGCCCTCCGAGACGTGAATCACCCGTCAAATCTGGCCGGACGACCTGCCGGCCATTAGCAGGAAACCGACCCCGAGAGGCCGAAAAGCGAAGCCTGTCAAAGGCTTTCCGCCGCTGGCCTAAACTAAAGCATGTCGCCCAGAAGTGCGCAGCGGTTCTGGGATAACGACATGCATCAAAACGAAGCGTTAAAAGCGCGTCGCCTGAATCCGTTTCAGCGCGACGCGCTTTTAAAGCAACGCGCCATGCCAGCCGCGCGTGCCCTCCTTCTGTTGCCCCGCAGAACCGTGATAGTCGTTCGGCAGGACTGAATCGGATTGCGAGATCAATGAGCTTTCAAACGACCAGCGAACCCGTTCAGGACGCCCCAAAACGTGGCCGCATCCAGGCCATCGACATCTTGCGTGGCATCGCCCTGCTCGCGATGGCGAGCTACCACTTCACCTGGGACCTCGAAAATTTCGGTTACACGGCACCCGGCCTCACGGCTTTCGGCTGGTGGAAGTTCTACGCGCGCTGCATTGCCTCGACCTTCCTGTTCCTGGTCGGCGTCAGCCTCTTCCTCGCCCATGGACGTCAGATCCGATGGCCGGGCTTCTGGAAGCGTTTTGCCATGGTTGCCGTGGCGGCGATCGCCATTTCCGCCGTCACCTATTTCGTCACGCCTGATGGTTTCATCTTCTTCGGCATCCTGCACGAGATCGCGCTCGCCAGCCTGCTCGGCCTCGCCTTTCTCAGGCTGCCTTCGTTGCTGACGGCAATCATCGCCGCGGCCGTCATTGCAGCACCCTACTATCTGCGGTCGGAGTTCTTCGACCATCCGGCGCTGTGGTGGGTCGGCCTTTCGGCGATCAACCCGCGGTCCAACGATTATGTGCCGCTCTTCCCCTGGTTCGGCGCGGTGCTTCTGGGTATAGCCGCGGTGAAGCTCGCCTCCTCATCCGGCCTGCTCGCCCGGCTGGGAACATGGGTGCCTGGCCGCTGGTCGAACCCGCTGGTCTTCATCGGCCGGCACAGCCTCGCCTTCTACCTCATCCACCAACCGCTTCTGTTCGGTTCGGTGTGGCTGTTCTCGCAGGTCATGCCCGCCGCTCCCCAGGACAAGGAAGCCGGCTTCCTGCCGGCGTGCCAGGTACAGTGCGAACAGCAGCGGGACAGCAAGTTCTGTTCCAGCTATTGTGGCTGCATGCTGGACACGCTGAAAGGCGAAGGGTCTCTCGACAAGCTCTACGGCAACGACCAGTCCAGCACCTGGAAATCGCATCTGGCCGATCTGGCAGGCACCTGTACCGCCGCGACCGAGGACGGGATGGAGGGAGGGCAGCAATGAGTGGCATCGCAAAGCCCAGACACGGGATCGTTCCCTGGCCGCCGGTGATCTATGTCGTGGCGATCGTGCTCAGCGTCGTCCTCGGCCTGCTCTATCCGCTGCCCTGGATCGGCGACATCTTCGGCGATCTCCTGTTCGGCGTCGGCTGGGTGGCGCTGTTCGGCGTGGCCATGCTGTGGATCACGGCGATCCGAGCCATGTTCAGGGCCAAGACGACGCTCGATCCCAACGCCGAGCCCGACCATCTGGTGACGTCAGGCCCCTTCGGCATCACCCGCAACCCGATGTATCTCGCCAACACGCTGCTTCTGATCGGCGTTGCCTTCATCACCGGCATCGCCTGGTTCCTGCTCTTTGCCTTCCTCGCCGCCTTCGCCACGCAGAAGCTGGCGATCGAGAAGGAAGAAAAGATCCTGGCGGCAAAGTTCGGCAAGAAGTACCGCGATTACGCAAAGCGAGTGCGGCGCTGGATTTGAGCTGCTCGGCTTCGTTCCCCATGGCAGTCGCTAAGGCATAAAGAACAGATCGCAGACCTCGGCGATTAGCCCAAGCGCTCCGAATGTCGTCATCCTCGGGCTTGACCCGAGGATCCATGCCGTGACCTGGTCCGAGAGCAAAGCGGAGCAGAATTCTGTAATCGTTGCAACGCCTTAGCGTCACGGCATGGATCCTAGGGTCTGCGCGACGCCGCTTTGCGGCTGCTTCGCCCAGGGATTGTTTGAGAAGGATCGGGTAGTTTGGCGGCCGGGACTGCGGCCCATCACAGCCGGCAGTCCCGGCGGCAGGC